>JANQDY010000139.1 GCA_028278625.1 Thermodesulfobacteriota bacterium | reverse complement strand
ATCTACAACGGGACATATGACGAAGTTTTTCAAACCTACAAAGCGGCAAGTTTAGAGGGTTTTTGAAAGAATTTATTAACAAACCGGTAATGCTCCCTACAGGTCTTTCTGGGAATTTTGGTGGGTGCGGCTTTTCAGCCGGAGATGCTCAAGGTTTTCGGAAAGGTTGTCGTCCCAATCGTCGCTTCCACCATATTATTGATGGCTGCGGGGCTTGCGCTTACCTTGGTGTTTGTCAAATTGGGCATTTTGGATATGGGGACAGCCTATTTGGGGACCAGTCCCGGCGCCATGAGCGCTCTGGTTGCGGTGGCTTTGGAAAGTGGAAAGGATGCCACCGTGATCACCTGCTTCCATTTTTTCCGTCTGGTCTTCATAATCCTTACAATGCCCCTGGTGTATAAATTATTCTTCAGATGACATAGAGGGGCCGGATACCTGATCGGTTTTCAATCAATCAGTCCTCCATTTCTAAACAGATGCCAGTCGTTCTCCCATTTTCGTGGAATAGAAGATGATGCCACCCTTCATTTCTCTTTGGATAACCTGTTTTTCTTCCAGATATCTCAGGTGAGCGACGGTCTCTCCGGTGGCAAACCATTTTTGCGTGCTGGGAAAATCATCCCATGATTTTGAAACGATGTCCCATGTCATCTGAGATGCCGTCCAATAGGCACAGTTTGGTTTTTCTTCCAGAATGGAAAGAACCTCATTTGCCCTGACCCGGTGATGCTCGATCAGTTCCAATATTCGATCCTTAAAGCATTTTACGGGAGTTCGATGACCCGGCAGGCAAAGGGCCACATCCAATTCATACACTTTCTTGAGGCTGGCAATGTAATCTCCTAAAGGATCATCAACATCATTCCATGCGGGTATATTGGGTGTGATATCTCCTAAAACGTGGTCCCCTGAAAACAATATTTTTTTCTCAGGTTCATATAGGCAGATATGCCCTCTGGAATGACCCGGTGTTTCAATGGCCTTTAGGGAATAGTCCCCCACTTCAAAAACATCCCCTTCACGTATGGGGATATACGCCACCGAGCGTTGCGGACCGTATTTAAGGCCGGGGTGGTTTTGACGGGTTTCCAAAAGGACGTCTTCGGGAATTCCGGATTTTGATGCATATGCTACAATCGGGACTCTCCGCGCGTGGGGGGTCGCTCCCGACATCAGAAACGCCGCATCTAATGCCCCCATATACGCCTTTGAACCGTTTTTCAGCAAATAAAAGACCTGCCCCTGATGGTCGGCATGGAAATGGGTGGCAATGATATCCGTTTTTTCCATATCGATGCCCAGTTCATGAAGGCCGGCGTCCATGGCTTCACGACATGCGGGGCGGTTCATCCCGGTGTCGATGATGAGATTTCGGTCCTTTGACGTCAGTACATAGCAGTTGATTTCCTTTAATGGATTGCGGGGAAGGGGAAGGGGGATACAATATAGGTTCGGCAAAATTCTTAACATACCAACAACTCTCCGTTAATATACTGTGCTTGATTTCTGAAAACACCTTTTTCAATTAGGTTGTGTGTCCCTTAGCGACGCAGTTTTCGATGGGATCAGCCGATTTCCTCCGCACCGAATTTTCTGCCATCTAAATCCTTTACCATTGCTTTTACCACAGGGGATCACGTCCGGACCAGATAAATTCCTTTATACCTCGGATTCGTTTAAACTTTAAGTGGATGAATGTTCTACTAATGAACTTAAGGAGAATATGAAATGAAAAAGGGAGAGATCCTGGATGTATTGGTTGTGGGTGCGGGACCCGGAGGTGCGGCGGCGGCAAAGCGTTGTGCGGAAAAGGGATTGAAAACCCTTATGGTCGAAAAGAGAAAGCTTCCCAGGGACAAGGTTTGCTCGGGCATGATTATGGGGAAGTGGGCTCTCCAGATCATTGAAGAAGAATTCGGAAGGATTCCTGAATCCGTATTGACCGATCCGCCGATGCTCACGGGCCATCGATTTTACGTGGGGAACGAAATTCAGGATCTTGAGTGGCCCACGGCGTTTTCATGGCGAAAAGAGCTGGACTTCTTCATGGTGCAGGGAGCGGTGAGTAGCGGCGCCATGTTGAAAGATGGGTTCCGGGTGGCGAAAATGGAGATGGGTGACGGGGGTTGCCGAGTGACCTTACACGGGAAGGAGGATCGCGAAGGCCTCAAAGCACGGTTTGTGATCGGCGCGGATGGTGCATCGTCCCTTGTTCGAAGAAGCCTGTTTCCGAACCTCAAGGTGCGGTTTTCAGGTCCCATCCGGGAGTGCTACCAGGGCGCACTGGACCTTCCAAGAGACATCTTTCATTGGTTCTTTCCAAAACACCTGTCACGTCCCCGCCTTGGCGTCAATCACAAGGGGAATCTATTTCTGATTGAGGGTTCAGGTCTCAGGGAAGTTGGACAGGATATCGAAAAGATTCTCTCTCCCTACGGATTCCATCCGGACAGCAAACCGATCCAGCGGGACGGCTGCAATGTTGCCCTGCTGCACGAAGAATTGTTGTCGGGCGCATTTAGACCTGGAAAAGGGAATGTTTTGCTCACAGGAGATGCCGCCGGACTCATTCTGCCCATCACCTTTGAAGGGATCGGCACGGCACTCAAAAGCGGACTCCTGGCAGCAGACGCCGTCATCGCTCATTTTGGAGATAAGCTCAGGGCCGCATCCGTCTACCTTGAAAGCCTGGAACCGATGCGCGAGACAATCGGAAGGCTCTGCAAAACCCAGGATGAACTCAAGATTGCTGAAAAACAGGGTGCAGGTCCGTTGGCCAAGGCGCTACGGGATGCTTATCGGGAAACGCTCACCGTTCAGGAAGAATGAACAGCAACCTTCAAACCGGATTTCTTACACCATTCTCCGGTTTCCGCCGCTTATGTCAAAAAAGACTTGAACCAGCCAGCCGTTCCCGTTAGAATTCTATCCCATTGACCCACTATTCCTCCGCAAGGAGAAAAACTGTGAAAACCCGCCTCACAAGTCTAACCTCTAACCGTGAAAGGGGGCTTCATGAAAAAGAAAATCAAATGGATTTTGTTGGGCCTCGTCATTTGGATCCTGTTCTTTTAACATTCTCAGCTTGAAATCAGTTGGCCGCGAAACGTTTCGGACGTTCCGCTAGGGGCATCCATTAATATGGCGCATCTGGCGTCGTGGCCCAGGGGCTGGTTCTGTTGAGCATTGTCATCGGCAACCTAAGATCAAGGCCGGGATGACAGGTCGCAGGACCGGCCCAACCCCGCTTTCATATCATTTCCGGTTGACACCGACGCTGTTTGGGCTAATACTAAAATCAAAAAAGGATACTGACCATGAAAACCGGGAGAAGTCGGGAATTATTGTTTAATGGCGCGCGCCTTTCTTGGATACTGTTCATCTTCTTGATGGCAGTCCTACCATTTATGGTGGCAAATTCAAATGCGGACGAGACAACGGAGGCAAGCATGTCAAAAGGTGAAGACTTGACCAGGGAACAAGGGGAATACCTGCTTTCAGAAGCGAGAAAAACCATCTCGGCGCGCCTTTCGGGCGAAAGCGAAACCTCGAAAGAGACAGCGGATCTTCCAGCCGTGTTCAACGAAAAAAGGGGCACTTTTGTAACCCTTACGACCCACGGAAGCCTTAGGGGCTGCATCGGACACATTATCCCCAGGGAATCCCTTATCGAAGGCATACGGGAAAACGCCATTAACGCGGCCTTCAGGGACCCGCGCTTCAGGCCGCTGAACCTGAAGGAATGGAAGGATGTCCACATCGAAATCAGCATTCTGACCGAACCAAAGCCCCTTCATTACACCGACGCCCAAGATCTTTTGGGCAAACTCAGACCGGGCGTTGACGGTGTCATTATCAAAAAGGGGTTTCACCAGTCCACCTTCCTTCCCCAGGTGTGGGAGCAACTATCTGATAAAAGGGGGTTTTTGAATCATCTCTGCCTCAAAGCAGGCCTGGCGGAAAACGCCTGGGAGACAGACGACCTGGAAGTCTCCACCTATCAGGTACAGGCTTTTGAGGAATAATGCACCCGGATGGCGCCATTTCTCGCCAGTATTTTCGTCCCTTGGCAATGGCATCCATTGTTGGAGTGGGCATTTCATCCGTTACCACACAGATCATCACCATTCGGGAGTTTCTAAGCCAGTTTCACGGAAACGAAATTACTATCAGCCTTGTGATTTTCTGCTGGCTGGTGTTGACGGGCCTGGGAACGCTTTTAACCAAATGCTTTAAGAAGGCATCCCTTGGCACCTACTTGGTGCTGACCCTTATTATCGGCGTCTGGCCCCTGCTGCAGATTGCAGGAATTCGGATTTTCAGGGAATCCTTTTTCACCCACGGTGTGAGTCCGGGGTTTTATCCCATTCTGCTCTATATCGCAGTGACCATTGCGCCCTACTGTCTTCTCACCGGCTTTATTCTTCCTTATACCCAGAAACTTTTTCATCATTTCCACATCCCCTTTGAAAGTGGAGAACTCTACATCACCGACAGTTTTGGAGACATCCTGGGGGGTGCTCTCTTCAGTTTTTTGTTGGTTTATTGGTTTAAACCCTTTGTCCTCATTGCCCTCACCGCCGCTTTTCTGATCCTCGTGACCATTCTGATGATGGGGCTTTTTAACCGCCGGGGTTTTCTGTTTTTCGCCATACCGATGACCGCCCTTTTTTTCGTGCTGGCACTAATGCCGTCGGCGGAAATACAAACCCTTAAGGGGCAATACGGGCATATTGTAAAATATGCGGAATCCCCCTTCGGACGTATTGTGGTGTCAAAAGAAGGGCCGCAATACACCTTCTGGGAATCAGGCACACCCCTTTATTCCGGCAGCAACCTTATCGAGGCCGAGGAAAAAATCCATTACCCTTTGAGCCAACTGGAAAACGTGGAAAAGGTGCTGCTGGTTTCAGGTGGGATGGGTGACACCCTTTTGGAAATCGACAAACACAATCCGGTCCTGGTGGACTATGTGGAACTGGACCCCGCGCTCACACAAACAGCGGCGTCCCTTAAAATGATTCCGGAATTTCGGTTCCTAAACATTATCAACACGGATGCCAGGCGACACATACAGACGACCGGCAACCGGTATGACGCAGTGATTTTAGACCTTCCCGAACCTGACACCTTTCAGGCGAACCGGTTTTACACCGATGAATTTTTTGCCGTGGTAAAACAGGTACTAAGGCAAAAGGGCATCCTGGCGTTGAGCATGAATTATTCTCCAAATTACTTGAGCCCCCTTCAAAAACGGAAACTATCCGTTCTTTATGAGACGCTTAAAAGGCACTTTCGACACGTTCTGGTCCTTCCCGGTGAGCAGGCCTCTTTTCTCATGAGCGACGCGCCCCTTTCCACTCAAATTCCAGAGAAATTGAGGTCAAAAGGGGTTGAGACCGCCTATATTGACGGCTATTTTCACGGCAATGTCACCAAAGAGCGGATTAGAGCGCTGAAAGAAAAGCTGCTTCAATACAAAACCATCAACACGGACTTCAATCCCCGCCTCATGTACTTGGTCTTTGGAGAATGGTTCACCCGTCATGTCACCTCACCCAAGGCTTTCATCTGGACTCTTGCCGGGTTGCTCATGACCTATTTCATCTTCATGAAAAAGGAGGAATACCTCCTCTTTTCAACCGGTTTTACAACCATGGGCATGGAGATGGCGATCATTTTTGCATTCCAGATCATCTATGGTTATATTTATTCAATGATCGGGTTGATCATCACGGCTTTCTTGCTGGGACTTTTGCCAGGGGCCGTAACGGGTGTCAAATGGCGCAGCAGAAACAAGCTGAAAGCAGGACTGTCGGAAATCGCCATGTTGGTCCTCTCAGTGCTTTTCCTGTTGTGGTCCGGTTGGTTCAGAGTTGCGCTCCACCCCGCATGGTTTCTGATCTTCTGTTTCGTTTTTTCCTTTTTTGCCGGGCTTCAGTTCCCTGCGGCAACGGGCTTGATCGGTGAAGATCAAAGCCCGGCGGCCGGATGCCTGGCCGCTGACCTGTGTGGTGCGGCCATCGGCGCACTGGCCGTGGGAACCCTCATGATACCTTTGTGGGGAGTGGCAATAGCGGTATTTCTGCTCATCCTGGTGAAAGCCTCGAGCGGTTTGCTGTTAATATTCAGGTGAAAGATCATGACAACAATGATGACGCGCAAAGAATTTCTGAAGACCGCCGCTCTGGGAGCGTCGGCGCTTCTTTGTGCCGGGTCCGGCTACGGATTCTTCGGGAAGACCGGCAACTGCTCCGGCAGCATCAAAGGGCACATCACACAAAACGATGCCCCCAAAGAACCGTGGAAATGGGCCATTGAGGGTTTCCACTATGCCTCCGACGGCGAGCAGGTGGAGTGTCAGGTATGCCCGAACCAGTGTGTTTTGGGTCCCGGCGACCGGAGCATTTGTCGCTCAAAGGTCAATATCAATGGAAAGCTCTATTCCCTGACTTACGGGAACCCCTGCGCCGTTCATATGGACCCCATTGAAAAGAAACCGCTGGTCCACTTTTACCCGCGCACCGCCGCCTTTTCCATTGCCACCACCGGATGCAACTTCAGGTGCTTGAACTGCCAGAACTGGGAAATCTCCCAGAAGAAACCCGAGGAGGTGGAACATGTGACCCTCTTTCCCGAAGAGGCGGTGAACACGGCCCGTAAAAAAGGTGCCCGTTCCATCGCATACACCTACTCCGAAGCCATCACTTTCTACGAATACATGTTTGACACGGCACGGCTGGCGAGAGCCGCAAACCTCAAGAATGTCCTGATCAGCAACGGTTACATCAACCGCGAGCCGCTTGTGGATCTGTGCAAATATCTGGACGGCGCCAACATCAACCTCAAAAGCTTTGATAATGCGGTTTACGAATGTCTCAACGGCGGCACCCTGAACCCGGTTCTGGAAACCCTAAAAACCCTCCACGAGCATGGGGTGTGGTTTGAAGTGACGACCCTGGCGGTTCCCACCTATGTGGACAAACCGGAAATGATTAAACGCATGGCCCAATGGATATTGAAAAACCTGGGTCCCGATTACCCCCTTCATTTTTTGCGCTTCTTCCCCCAGTACAAACTGAACAGGCTCCCGGCCACCCCCGTCGCCACCCTTGAGGAGCTTCGACGCGTGGCCCTTGCCGAAGGAATTCACCATGTCTATCTGGGCAATGTCCCCGGCCATAAAGGGACCCAGACCTACTGCCATCAGTGCCGGAAAGTGATCGTTTCAAGAAGCGGTTACTGGATCAAGGAAATCCACATGAAGAATGGAAGATGCACCTACTGCAATACCCCGATTCCCGGGCGGTGGGACAAGGAGCGAGGGGCATGAAATTTATGCCTCGGTTGTCTCAAAGCCATTGCAGTGGTGCTGAAACATGGCCCACTGCCCTCGGCTGCCGTCCCAGGGCTCGCCGCCACGGCATTCCCCCAGCGCATGGGGGCTGTTGTGGCCCGCGCTGTTTTGAAAGAGTCTGAAATGGCGGCATCCGCTGCAGCAAATCACAGTTTCGGGTATTTGTTCTCCCTTGGAACGGGTGTCATGGGCCAATGTTCTCTCCTTGCAGTTCTCCGGCCGTCTTCTTGCTTTGCGGCCCTTTTGGGGGATATGTGGGGCTCAAAAGGCCCGCTATCACCCTGAGCGTTCGGTAATCCAGGGGGTTGAAAGCGCCCCGGTAAGCCACCACGGCAGCGCATCCGCAACGGGAGCAATCGGCCCTATCCCCGTAGGTACAGGCCTTAGGCCGGCCATCCGACCGATAGCAGCGAACCCGCAGGCTGACCGGGCAACTGGACGGACTGTTCCATTCATTAAATGCGCCATGGGTCAGCAGCTGCCGGCCCATGGCCTTGGTAAAACCGACTCTTTCCCCATATTTTCCGCGAAGGCTGAGCAGCTCCTTCACCACCCGGTCTCGTTCCCTGAGCGGAATGAAGAGGTCCTCGTTCACCATTTCGCGGTCCGGCGTCACAAAGGAAAATCCCAGCCCTTTGACGGGAAGGGTCATCATTTCTTCCGTGAAATGTGCCAGACTGTTCTGATTCAGCCGATTAATGGTCATATGGACAATGGGTGGACGGGAGGCGGTTTTCAGGTTCCTGATGGCCTCCCGGTAGACCCCTTCTCCGCGAATGAGGTCGTTTTCCTTTTCAGGACCGTCAAGGGATAGAATCCATTGGCCCTTCTTAAGCTCCGGAAAACCGTTCAGGCCGTTGGTAAAAGCCAGGGTGGCATCAAAGATGCCGGCCGCGGCCCGACAGATATTCCTGCGAAGGGTCGGTTCTCCACCGTACAGAATGGCAGCCCGAAGACCACTCGACCTTAGGGCCCTCAAAAAGGAAATCATCCTCTCATCATCCAGTTCCTGGGGGTGCTCCTGCTGCCACCAGTAGCAGTGAAGACATTTGAGGTTGCATCGGTGAGTGACATCCACGGCAACGGAGGTGGGGCGTCGGGTCAGAAGCCACTGGGCAAGGATCATTAGTTTTCCGAGGCTCAAGTGCATGGCCGGCAATTATCCCATTCTTTTTAAAACCGCAAGGGAAATCTTGATATTATCATGGTCACGGGCTATAAGGGCCTTTATGTGAAACGGTCAGGCCGCTTCATAAACCATTCATGAATCAAAAGAAAGTGATATAAAAGAATGACCCTTGCCAATAAAATCACCCTCTTTCGCATTGTTCTGATACCGGTATTCATCATTTTTACCATTCCCGCGGCCACGTGGACGAAATTCGTCGCTGCCTCCATTTTCGTCATCGCCTGCGCCACGGACCCGCTGGACGGCTATTTCGCCCGCAGCCGTAGTGAAGTGAGCACCCTGGGCATCTTTCTGGACCCTCTGGCGGACAAACTGCTGGTCATGAGTGCCTTTGTCATACTGGTGAAATATCAGGTTGTGGCCGCCTGGATGGTCATCATTATTATCGCCAGGGAGGTTTCCGTTACCGGTTTACGGGCCATCGTTTCCCAGCAGTCGGGCATTGCCGTGGCGGCCGGCCCCTGGGGAAAGATCAAAGCCATCACCCAGATGGTGGGGGGAACCATACTCCTGTACATGATCCCTTCCGGAGATTTCAGCCGAAAAGTGAGTCTTCTTCTTCCTCCGGTGGCCAATATCATCATGACCATCATTTTGGTGGCAACCGTGTGGTCAGGCTGGAAGTACTTTCAAGTGTACTGGAGCCACCTTAAAGAAAACTGAAAATGACTGCCCCAACGGATCAAAAGGCATTCGGTTCCTTAAACCCCGAGGCGTTCAGGATAACCGGCCTGACATCTAATGGCATGAAGATTCCGCTCCTGGCAGGGAATGTGCTCAAACGGATTGCCATTTTGAAATATAAACAGCTCAATCCCTGTTTGTGGATTGTCTTTTTGGGCGGCACCGGGACGGGCAAATCGACCCTTTTCAACGCCTTTTGTGAAATGCCTTTGAGCGCCACCGGGGTGGAGCGACCCAAAACCGCCGGTCCCGTGGCCCACGCCCATGGTCGGTGCTTTAAAGGCGACACCTTCCCTTTCCCTGAAATTGATATCAACCTGGTCCCGCCTGACAGCATGAACGTTCCTTGGACGGGAAAGGCCGGTGAATTTTCCGTGCTTACGGCCCATGAAGCGTCCATTTCACATCTGGTGCTGGTGGACACGCCGGATTTGGACAGTGTTGAGACAACGAACCATCGGATGGCCAAGGACCTCTACGCCCTTTCGGATGCGGTGGTCTTTGTGGCCAGCCAGGAGAAATATGCCGATGAAGTTCTGCACGACTTTTTCAGGAGGGTCCTCCGTGAGGACAGGCCCTACTTTTTCGTGCTCAACAAAGCCTCCAAAGAAACCACTCGAGAAGAAATCCTAACCGCATTAAAAGAGCAGGGAATTTCCATTCACGGCGCAAATTTGTGGCTCATCCCCCACACCGCTCCGGCAACTTACGATCGCATCGCCCGATTGAAATCATTTGGCCGACTGAAGAATGCGTTCTTTCAGGCGTTTAACCGGGAGCATGTCCAGGTTATAAAAAAAGCGGCCCGCACAAGGGCATTGGGCGACCTCAAAGGGGATGTCAACGCCCTGGAATCACTCTTGGACGAAGAGACCGAAGCGGTCAGTGAATGGAAGAAGCAGCTCCGACGGCTAACGGAAAACACCTCAAAAGCATATGTAGAGACCCAAAGGGAAAGATTTTCCAAAACCAGTGGTCAATATCTGAGGGTTGAAATCCGCAAGCTTTTCTCCCGCTACGACCTTCTGGCCAAACCCCGCCGAGCCATTCGGACCGTTTTAAAAGTCCCTTTTCTGCTGATGGGTCTGGACCGGAAAAAGCCAAAACCGGATCGTCAGGCAGGACTCCTGAAAGTGCGTGAAAACGTGGCCTTTACACCGGTTCAGGAGACCCTTGAAAAATACAATCTCGCCGTTTTGAGAGATCTTTCCCCTGGAAGTGAAGACGCACCACTTCATGGGTCGCTGCGGAATCCGGGACTGGCACTTACGGAATCGGAAATTCGACAACATATCATCCGGTCCCAGGAAGAATTGGCCCAATGGCTGGAAGCCACCTTTGATGAGCTGGCAAAGGGGATACCCAAAGGGAAAAAAGTGGGCATCTATTCCACTTCGATCCTGTGGGGAATCCTGATCCTCACCTTTGAGGTGGTGGTGGGCGGCGGGTTTACCATGCTGGATGCGGCCCTTGATTCGGCACTGGCGCCTTTTGTGACCAGGGGCGCAGTGGAGATCTTTGCCTATCATGAAATTCGCAAAGTTGCAAAGGAGCTGGCAACCCGATATCAAGAGAGTCTGTTATCGGTGTTACATAGACAGGAGGAGCGCTATGTTGCCTGCATAACGGCGCTGACCACGGCCCCTGAGACGCGGAAAACCATCCACGCGCTCCTTGATTCTGTTTCGGCGCGGTAAATATGAGACCAAAGAGCCCCGGGAAATACCAAAATGACCAATCCCATTGAACAGCATCAGTTGCGGCTTAGAAAGACCCTGAGCCTTCTTCGAAAAGGTGGCCTTTTTTCCCTCTCCATGGAGAGCAGGGAGACCATGGAAACGGAAGCCGAAAGGCTTATCAACAGGCTTGAAACCATGGAAGCCCGCTATCTGACCATCGGTCTTTTGGGTGGCACCGGTGTTGGGAAATCGACCCTGATGAACGCACTGGCGGGAACTGCCATCGCCTCCACCAGTCACCGGCGACCTCACACGGACAGGGTACTGATCTACCGCCACCGGGAAATGGGTGCATCAGCGATTCCTGAGCCTCCGGATGTACCCTACCAGGAGATTCTGCACCATGGGGACAATATTCGAAGAATCCTGCTTTGCGATCTGCCCGATTTTGACAGTCTCATGGGAGAACACCGCGAACGGGTGGTTCAATTCATGGCCCATCTGGATCTCCTTTTGTGGGTGACGTCCCCTGAGAAATACGCGGACGGGAAGTTTTATGATTTTCTGCTGCAGGCGCCCAAGGCCCAGGAGAATTTCACCTTCCTGCTTAACAAGGTGGATTTGCTGTTTGAGGGAGAAACCTTTGAAATCGGATATGATCGCCTCAATCTTGTCACAACCCGGTTCAACGATTTTTTAAAAAAGAAGGGCGTCACTGACCCTCTTTTATTTGCAGTCTCTTCCCAGGAAGCCTTCGAAAGAGAATCCCTTTCGCCATGGAATCAGTTCCAGGCCTTTCGGCAGCACGTTTTCAGGGAACGGAATGCAAAACAGATTTCAGCCATCAAAGCCCAAAACCTGGATGTTGAAATCCGATCCCTCACCTCCCTATTTGAAAGGGAAATTCAGAACCTCGAAGGTGCGGGTCGCATATTGAATGAAACCGTTCAGGAATTCGAAACCAAACGGTCCCAATGGCACCTTAAGGGGAAGGAAATCATCGACAGGTGGTTTGGCCATGAAATCCGAGAAAAAATCTCCTTTTCCCAGGGAGATCCGTCACGGTTGGTGGGACCCGGGTTCGGCGTGGGCGCACTCTTGTTTTCACTTGGGAAAGGATCTTCACCCACTTTTGAGAATCGAATGGTTCCATCGGTATTTGAACCGCCGAAGCAGATAAAAAAGGCATTTCGCCATCGATACCAATGGTTCGAGGACCATCTGCAGCACCGTTTCCTGAACGAGAACCTTTCTTCCACCCTACAGTCACGGCTCCATGAGGTCCTGGATATATCCGGCCGTCATGAATCCTTGGGAGAGGCGTTCTTTCAGTCCGCCAGCGCCTACGCCGAAGATAAGCGGCGATCCCCCCTGTGGGGCTTCAGGCTTTTCCAATGGGTGATCTATGGCCTTATTCTCGGGGCATTTCTCCTTTCCATAGGGGGAAAGGATGCGTGGCACGACCTCCTTCTGAATCCGTCCGGAAAGATGTTC
>JANQDY010000108.1 GCA_028278625.1 Thermodesulfobacteriota bacterium | reverse complement strand
TCATCGGCGTTCTGAAACAGAAAACCGATGGCGCGCCTGACCTCGAAGAAATCCTTTTTGTTCAAAACCCTCTTTCCCAACACCCGAATCTTCCCGGATGAAGGCGTGAGGAGCCCCATAATGATATGGAGCAGGGTGGTCTTGCCGCTACCGTTATATCCGATCAGACCCGCTCTTTCCCCTTCGGAAAGGGAAAATGTCAGGTCTGTCAGTACAGGTTTCTCCTTGTTATAGGAAAAGCAGATGTTTTCAAGCTCAATGATCATTTTGGCGGGATCCATTCGAGTATCAATATTCCCAATACAATTACCACCGTGCCGCACAGCCACAGGGTATCCCGTCCGGAATGGGAAAACTCCCAAAGGGAATGAAAGGTCCCGCTGAACCCGCGGCAAAGCATGGCCATGTAGACCCGTTCGGCCCTTTCCGCGGCACGCACGAAAAGCATCCCCAAAAGGTAGGCGAATGTTCTGTAAGTGTGCATCCCTGTGGACGGCTGAAACCCGCGGACTGTTGCCGATCTGACCAACCGATGGTACTCCTCTTCCATAACGAAGATATAGCGATAATTCAACAACAGAAGGTGTATCATCTTCCGGGGAACACCCAGCGCACCCAGGGCGGCCCCCAGGGATGCGATGGCGCTGGTGGCGATCAGGGAAATGAACGCCAGAAGGATGGCGTTGCTTTTGAGGGTGATTCGCGCTGACATGAGAACCCCCTCACGGGTGGCCGTAAGCGGCCCCATGAAAAACAGCGGATCTCCCGGATAGGTAAAGGGGATGACCAGCCAAAAAAAGAGGACGAAACCGTTCACCAGCGCGATCCGCTTGACCACTTCCCACGGGGACAAGCGGGATATTCCCACCAGCAATAAAGAGAAACCCAGACCCAAAAAGAGGGCCGGAAACCGGTCTGAAAGCGCTATTGCAAAGGCGTAGAGCGCCGCCATAATGATTTTGAAGCGGGGATCAAGCCGGTGTACAGAGCTGCTTCCACGGGAAAAAGGTTCCTGCAGCATGGATTTATCGGCCTTTCGCCTGTTCCTCCAATTCGCGGGCTTTGCGTCGAAAGTGGATGTAAGCGGCCAGCCCCATCAAACCGAGAATATAACCGATGCCCCCCAGAATATCCCGAAGGGTGGGCCCTTTGTCCTGAGACGCCGCGATCATTTTCAAGATCGGGTTTAGCCGACGATCCAGGGTCTGCTCAAGGGTGTGGCGTATCTGATCCGGATCCGCGGAAGGCCGGGGCGATTCAGTCTTTGGCGTGTCGGATGGCTTCCCATGGGCAGGAGCCGAAGGGGATCCGGAGGCCTCCGGATCGACCTCACTTCGGGGGATGGTCCATTCACCCCGATGACCCGTACCCGCTTTCAGCACGATCCGCATGGCGGTCTTTTGGGGAATGTTGAAGGAGAATCCCCCCTCTGTGTCGGTCTTGCCTGAAAGGAGCAGGTTCCCTTTCGCGTCATAAACAAGAACCTCACCACCTTTTACGCGCTTGCCGCCACTGAACTTGCTCTCCGTGTAGACGGTATCCCCTTCCACCCATGCAAACACATTCACCCGGTGGGCCGCGGCGGAACCGGTCCAAAGCAATAAAATCACAAAGGAACAGACCGTCATCCGCATAAGGGGTTGGCGCTTGGTTGCGTCATCTTTTTTATCTGTTTTCATCATCATCTCGAAGACAGCATTTCAGGTTGCACCTTTTTCAGGAACACCACGCAAAAAGCGGTGATGACCCCTTCGATAATCATCACCGGAATGTGTGCCATCACTACCAAATAGGCGGCTTTCAAGAAGTTCTCCTCGGTAAAGGCAAGCGCCAGCCCCACGAGAATACCCCCCAGAAAAACCGAAAGCGCCCCGCAAAGAAAAGCGGCGGAAATCGCCGTCCGTGGTCCTTTTCCCACCAGGGGGCCGAACAGATAGTAACACAAAACAGCCGGCAGCGCCATGATCACGGTGTTGATACCGAGGGTTGTGATACCGCCGAATTGGAAGAATATTACCTGAAGCACCAATGCCACGAGGATAACGGGGAAAGCCCCCCAGCCGAGGATGAGACCCACAATGCCGTTTAGAATCAGATGAATGCTGGAGGGGCCGATGGGAACGTGAATCAAAGAGGCCACAAAAAAAGCGGCGGAAAGAATTGCGGCTCGGGGAAGACGGTCGTAATCCAGTTTTTTGAGTCCCACGGCAGTACCGACTGCTGCCAGGGCAATGCCTGAAATCAGCACGGGTCCTGAAAGGACCCCTTCGGAAATATGCATGATCTCCCTTCCCTCCGAAATGAGACTGTCAATCCTTCCAGTTGAGGAATCTGACCCAGATAACCGCTCCCAGCTCGATCTCCCTTTCTTGGCCGTCGTGTTTGATCTTTTCCTCGGAAGTGTTCAAGGCCGCGAATCCCCACCAGCCGGCTTTGGGCGCGGCATAGGTGAAAACACCGTTTTGATCCGCCTTGATGGTCTGGGTGATCATGTATTCCGTGGGCGCTTCCGCCCTCTTTTGCTGATTGTAGTATTCCACCTCAACCTGTGAAAAGGGAACCGGCTTTCCGTTCAGCTTGACAATTCCCTGAAAAACGTTCCCCGCATAAAGCCCAAAAGGCTTTGTTAGGGGTATGATTTCGGTCTTGAGCCCCGCTTCCCGGTCCCAACCCTCATCATCCCCAAAGGCGGCCGCCACGGTTTTGGTATAATGCACGATGAAACAGTCTTCCGCCGGTTCCCAGTACGGTTTGGGAACCATGTAGAACAAATAGGCGCCGGGCCGTTTAATGGTGTATTCGGCTTTCCAGGCCTTATGCCCCATGACCTTTGCTTCCTTCAAAAGGCCCAGCAGATTCTGTTTTCCCCCCTTTGTCACGACGCCGAATTTCCGGGGTTTTGAAAGCGCCATGCCGACCATTTCAAAAGGGTGGGAGAAGGAGAGGATCAAGGAGATGGTCCTTCGGTCTCCCTGCATGACCATTGAATCCGACGGAATGAGCATCCCGAAATGGGCCATGGCCACATGACCGGAAAAGAGAGAATAAAACCCAATTACCAGGAAAAAGATGGCTTTTTTCATTGCAATGCCTCCACTTTGCATGAACCCCATGATGCTATCAATTTCGACCGTTCCTTATTGAACCGGTCCCATTGGGTCGTCCCTCCTTCCAAATGCCGATGGTTGTTTGATTAGGGTCCTAAAAAAAACCAAGAAAACGATGTCGGAACAGACCCGGCCGCCTTCTTGGCTTTTCCAATCTCTGTTTCAGATGCTTTGGAATGCAATTTCTTATTGCACACTTACGTGAGTGACGCATAAATCTTTGTTTACGAATTGTCAAGACCTTTTTGAGCAAACATTTTGTTCCATAAGAACCTTTCCCTTTTTCGAGGGGTGGGTAAATGGTCGGATCCGCGACCCACATCAGAAAGGGCCTCTTTTCATTGACAAGGCGATTTTTTTCTGACTATTTGAAAAGCCTTTGATAATGCCGAACCGGTGATCCCATGCATGATATCAACTATTTTCACGAGCGCGAACTGAAAGAACATGATTTTCTGGGTTGCTGCAAAGACTGCCTTGCCAGCCTGGACATCATCAAACCCCATATTTTGGCGTTTGCCGAAAAGATCCGCCGCTATACACGCCGGACCCTGGCGAACCTGCCGCACGAGGAACTCTATCGGCTCTACCAACTCTTGGATGATCTGGCCCACATGAACGCAGGGGTCCACCTGGCGGCAAAGGAAGTGCCGGACGAAACAGTGGAAAAACTGGCCCGAGACCCGACCCTTGTTCCCGCAACCCGGCGCATCGCCCGGGTGAAGCGGTTGATTGGGCTGCAACTGGAAAGGCAGTCAGCTGAAGCCATCATTTCCCATCCGGAATCGTGGTCACTGCTCAAAGCATTCCCCTACTTCCCCAACTATCAATCCCTTGCCCGCATGGAATATGAAGGCGCGGGTCTAAAGCCGGGAGACCGGATTTTCTTCCTGGGCAGCGGGCCGCTCCCCTTGAGTCTCCTATGTCTCTCAAAAGGATATGGTCTCAAAGGCGTCGGAATCGAGCAGGATCAGCCAACCGCGGCACTCTCGAGGAAAGTGATTCACCGGCTGGGGCTGAGTGAATTCATTACTATTCTGCAGGGAGATCACTATTCCCTAACCGGCAGGGAACCGTGCGAGCTGATGATGGTGGGTGCCGACGCGGTGCCGAAAAAGGAAATTTTTGACCACCTTTCCCGTGCTTGTCATCCCGGGCAGAAGATCTCCTACCGCATATATGAAAAAGGGCTGCGACGCCTTCTAGATGACCAGTCCATGTTTCAACTGCCGAAGGAATTCGCCGAAAGGGCCAGGGTCCGTCCGGAGCCCCCCGTGAACAACACCTGTGTGTTTGCCGTTCGGGTGTCTTGAGCCGATGGGTCCTTTAAAGGTCCCCCCCGATTTTCATGGGTTTCACGATAATGAATACCTGCCTCAGAATGAGCGGCTCCGGATTGTCAGGCGTTTGTCACCGTCTATATGAGCCAGAAATCCCTTGACACAACATTCTTGAATTTTTACAAATAAACCATACACAAAAATCCCACTTGAAGCCCGTATTCAAACAAAACGGGTAGCTCTTCTTCTTTCTCTGCTGGGCTTCTCAAGAGAACAACCAGGGTGTGTTTTTGCCGGAACGGCTGAGCTTTTCGGGTTCAACACCAGCGATGGTAGGTTCAAGAAGAACGAAACTCAACTGATTTCACCTTTAGCGCTTTCATCCAGAATCAATCAAAACAGAAGAAAAAGCGTCCCAATACTCTCGTTGACGGTTCAACTTTCTATCTGAAAACAGCTACGGAACAGACCCGCTGAAATCGGATCATCGTGTTGTGTCAAAAGGCCACTCCTGCCTCGGCCAAGAATGTTGGCAAAGTGAGTCAACATCTTGATGCCTGTCTGAAGGTCCCTGGTTGGAAGGAGGATGTCCCATGTTAGATAATGTGAAACTCGGCAAGAAGTTGATCGGCGGTTTCATTCTCGTTGCGATCATTGCGGGGTGTATCGGTGTTTTCGGTGTCATCCAGATTAAAGGCATAGAGAAAGCCGACACTTATCTCTACGAAAAAGCCACGCTTCCCCTTGAGTACATTATTCATATCGTAGGGGGCTTCGAACGTGCGGCAGCCAATATCGCCTTTTGTTTGTACGAGAAAAAGACGGCGGATTTCCTTTCCATCGCGGAAGCATCCATGAAGGAAGCAGAGGTTCACCTTGCAGAGTACAAAAACACCCTGATTGGCGCCGAAGACAAAAGGACATACAATGAACTACTTGCCAGCTGGAAGGCTTATAGAGAATACTATGACTCCCTCAAGACGTTCGTGCAGGAAGGCTGGTTCGATGAGGGGTTGGCATGGCGGGCGGCTGACGAAGGGCGCATTCGCCGAGCAGCCCGGGACGTCATCATCAGGATTGCCAAACAGAACATTGCGTATGCGGAAAAGGTGGCTGCCGACAACGCCCGAAGGGCGAATCATGCGACCATCGCCATTTCCTTTGCCATTGCCATCGGTATCCTGATCGCTTTCGGGATCGGGATCGGAATTACGCGCAGCATCAATTCGCCCCTTCAGAAAGTGGTGGGAACCCTCAGAACCATGGCGACGGGCGCCGATGAACAGGTTCAGGTGGTGGAGGCCATCGCCTCGGGCGACCTGAATAAAGCGCTTGCAAAGAGAAAGCGGCCGGATACCGAGCCCATCATCGCAAGAAAGGATGAAATAGGGACGCTTCTTTCCTCAATGGTGGACCTGAACAAGGTCCAAACCGTTTTCGAAGAAGCCTTTTCCAAGATGACCGAGGCCCTGCGCAAGAGCCGTGATCAGGATCGCGCCAGGGACTGGCTGAAAACGGGCGTCGCCCGGCTCAACGACGTAATGAGGGGAGATCCGGTCACCGAGACGCTTGCAAGGAAAGTGATTGCGGAAATCGCCAGGTATCTCGACGCCCAGTTGGGTGCTTTCTACGTTGCACAGGATGGTGGTGAACCGACCCTTTCTCTTGTGGGGAGCTATGCCTACACAAAGCGTAAGAATCTGTCAAACGTTTTCAGACCGGGTGAGGGGCTCGTCGGGCAGGCCGCACTTGAGAAGCAGCAGATTCTGGTTCGGAACGTGCCGGAGGAATATATCAAGGTAACTTCAGGCCTTGGCGAAGGGCTTCCCCGTTTTATCTGCGTCACGCCCTTTCTATACGAGGACAGCGTCAAGGGCATCATCGAAATCGGCACCCTGGACGAGATCACCGACCAGCAGATGGCGTATCTCAGACAAGTGATGCCGATGCTGGCCGTGGCGGTTGAAAGCGCGGAGAGCAGGACCAAGCTTAGCAGTTTGTTTAAGCAATCACAACGTCTGACCCAAGAGCTTCAGTCCCAGCAAGAGGAACTCAGGGTCGCCAACGAGGAGTTGGAGGAGCAGACACAGCGGTTGCAGGAATCCGAAGAGAAACTCAAGACCCAGCAGGAAGAACTGGAGGTCACCAACGAGGAACTCATAGAGAAGAATGATCTGCTGGATCGTCAGAAGAAGGAAGTGGAACGGGCAAGAGAAGACGTGGAGAAAAAAGCCGAGGAGCTGGCCATTGCCAGCAAGTACAAATCAGAGTTCCTGGCGAACATGTCCCACGAGCTGCGCACCCCTCTTAACAGCCTGCTGCTTCTGGCGCAGGGGCTTGAAGAAAACAAGGAGGGCAACCTGACCCCTGAGCAGGCCGAGTTCGCGAGGATTATCCACGGCTGCGGTACGGATCTGCTCAATTTGATCAACGAAATCCTGGACCTGTCCAAGATCGAAGCGGGTCGGATGGATCTCTTGCCAAGGGAGGTGCGTGTGAGCGATTTCGCGGACGGATTTCGGTCATCCTTTCAGCACATGGCCCGGGACAAGGGGCTGGAACTCCGCGTGATTGTGAGCGAGGACGCGCCGGCTGAGATCATCAGCGACCGCAAGCGCGTTGAGCAGATCGTCCGGAACCTCATATCCAATGCGCTCAAGTTCACGGAATCGGGCGGCGTCACCGTCACTTTGGGCCGTCCCGAATCCGGGATCGACCTGTCAAAAAGCGGCCTGTCCGCGGATGAGTGCCTGGCCATCGCGGTCAAGGACACCGGCATCGGCATCACCCTGGATCAGCAGAAGATTATCTTTGAGGCCTTTCAGCAGGCAGACGGCGGTACAACCCGGAAGTACGGCGGCACGGGTCTTGGGCTTTCCATCTCAAGGGAGCTGGCCCGTCTTCTGGGCGGTGAGATTAAACTTGAAAGCGAGCCGGGAAAGGGTTCCATCTTCACGCTGTATCTTCCCTTCAGGGTTGCCCCGGGCCGCAAGGTCTCGGCGGGGGATGGAGTCGCCGCATCTCCCATGCACGGCAATGCCCCGATGAACGATGCCACGGGGCGGAAGACCCCTGCTCCCGCCTTCCGGATCGAGGATGACCGCGGCAGTCTGGAGGAAAACGACCGGACCATTCTGGTCATCGAAGATGACCCCAACTTCGCCCGGCTGCTATACGACAAGTGCCACGGGAAAGGGTTCAAGTGTCTGGCCGCTTCCACCGGAGAAGAGGGGCTGGAACTTGCCTCAAGGCACCTGCCCGAAGGGATTATCCTCGATATTCGACTTCCGGGTATAAACGGCTGGGCCGTGCTGACCACCCTAAAAGAGGACACCCGCACCAGACACATCCCGGTGCATATCGTGTCCGTAGAGAAAGCCTCTACCGAAGCGCTCCGCATGGGTGCCGTGGGTCACGCCAACAAGCCGCTGGACCCGGAAGACATGGAAGAAACCTTCCGCAGGCTGGAACAGGTATCCGCGGGAAAGCCCAAGCGTGTGCTGGTGGTGGAGGACGACGCAACATTACGCCGCAGGACCGTGCAGCTGATAGATGATGGGGACACGAAAGTTGAAGAGGCCGAGAACGGGGAGCAGGCCATGGCGGCGCTGCGCAAAAAGCGATACGACTGTGTGGTCCTGGATCTCGGCCTGCCCGACATGGACGGCGGTGAGTTGCTGGCGCGCCTTGAGCACGAAGGTGTGGGTCTGCCCCCCGTGATTATCCATACGGCCCGGGACCTTACCCGGGAGGAAGAGATCGCCCTTCGCGAACGTGCGGAGTCCATCGTCATTAAGGACGTCCGGTCCCAGGAACGCCTTTTGGACGAAGTATCCCTGTTTCTCCATCGCGTGGTCAGCAAGATGCCGGCTGAGAAAAAAGAGATGATTCTGAATCTCCATGAGACCGATACCCTGCTGAAAGGGAAAAAGGTGCTTATTGTGGACGACGACATGCGCACCACCTTTGCTCTGTCCCGTTTTCTGACGGGAAAAGGCCTGCAAACCCTCAAGGCCGAAAACGGTGAGAGAGCCCTTCGGATACTGGATGAGGTGCCGGATGTGGACCTGGTGCTCATGGATATCATGATGCCCGAAATGGATGGCTATGAGGCCATGGAGCGGATTCGCTCCCAGAACAGATTCCGAAAGCTGCCGATCATTGCGTTGACCGCCAAGGCCATGCTGGAGGACCGCGCCAGATGTGTTGCCTCGGGTGCGAGCGACTACCTGCCAAAGCCGGTGGACCAGGGGCGGTTGATCTCCATGATGCGGGTGTGGCTCTATAAATGAAAGCGAATGTGCAAAATGGGAGCAGTCAAAAACCAACTTCCGAAATCCAGAATCGAGGAGATCGAAATCGACCTCCTTCTGGAGGCCATCTACCGTTGCCATGGCTACGACTTCCGCTCCTACGCCCGGGCTTCCATCGAGCGCAGGATTAGACAGTTTGCATCCAAAGCCCGGTACGCTTCAATATCTGAGATGGTCCCCAAAGTCATAAAGAACGGCGAGTTTTTTTCCCGCCTGGTCCAGTACTTCTCCGTGGGGGTAACCGAGATGTTCCGCGACCCGCTCGTTTACCGGGCCGTGAGAGAGAAGGTGATCCCTTTGCTGAGAACCTGGCCCCACTTTAAGATCTGGCACGCCGGGTGCAGCACCGGCGAGGAGGTTTATTCTCTGGCGATTGTGCTCAAAGAGGAAGGTATCTACGACCGGGCAACCATCTATGCCACCGACTTTAATGAAGATGCGCTTTTAAGGGCGCGCGAGGGCATCTATGGGATTGAAAAGCTCCGGACAGCCACCAAAAACTACCAGCAGGCGGGCGGCAAGAAGTCCTTTTCCGAGTACTACCACGCCCGGTATGACGCCGCCCTCATGGATGGCGCGCTCAAGGAGCGCATGGTTTTTTCGAGGCACAACCTGGTTTCCGACAGCGTATTCGGGGAGATGCACCTGGTATTCTGCCGGAATGTTCTGATCTATTTCAACCGGCAACTGCAGGAGCGGGCACTGGCCCTGTTTACGGAGAGCCTTGTGCATGGAGGATTCCTGTGTCTCGGCACTAAGGAAAGCCTGCGGTTCACCGACGCCCGCGACAGGTATGCGGTGGTGGACCAACAAGCGAGAATCTATAAAAAAACCGGGGATACCGGTCATAAATTCCCGTAGGTGGAGCTCCCAATGACCCGTGGCGGGTGGGATGCGATTCAATGGAACGGAAAAATAGAATTTTCCGGGCTGTGGTGATCGGCGGTTCGGCAGGGGGCATCAAAGGTCTCACAGCCATCTTCTCGCTGCTTACCAAAGACCTTGAACTGCCGGTTCTCGTGGCCCAGCATCTGCATCCTGATGATAACGGGGCCTTTGCCAGGCATCTGGCCCGGCTCACATCCCTCATGGTGGTCGAGCCCTGGGACAAGGACCGGATCGAGGGTGGCCGGGTATATGTGGCTCCGGCCAATTACCATATGCTCGTGGAAAGGAACGGGACCATCAGCCTGTCGGTGGACGAAAGGGTCAACTGGTCGCGGCCTTCCATCGATGTGCTTTTCGATAGCGCTGCCGTTGCCTGGGGAGAAGCGGTGGTTGCGGTCCTTCTGTCCGGTGCCAGTGCGGACGGCGCCAAAGGCATGTTGTCGGTCAGGGAGGCGGGGGGGCTGACCGTGGCCCAGGATCCGGACGACGCCGAGTACCCTTTCATGCCGAAATCCGCTATCGACGCAAAAGCCGCGGAGAAGGTATTGCAGGCAAAGGAGATAGGGAGGCTGCTGATAACGCTTGGCCCACGGCAAAGGGTGTGATCCATGGTGCATCACACAATGGGAAACAGACCCGGGAGGGTATGAACATGAAAATTAGCCAGAAAATCCTGATCGTGGACGACAGGAAAGAGAACCTCGTCGCACTCCGGCAGGTTTTAAGCGAGGTGGATGCCGAGATCGTGGAGGCCAAAAACGGTAATGACGCGCTGACCGCCACGCTGGCCCATGATTTTTCACTGGCCATTCTCGACGTGCAGATGCCCGTGATGGACGGCTACGAGCTGGCCGAACTCCTGCGGGGTGACCCCAAGACAGCCAACCTGCCCGTTATCTTCGTGACTGCCGCCTATGGGGAGGAGATCGATATTTTCAGAGGATACGAAGCCGGTGCCGTTGATTATATCGTGAAGCCCTACAACCCGGCCGTTTTGCTGGCAAAAGTTCGCGTGTTCCTGGATCTGCAAGCCGCAAAAAAAGAACTCGCCCGAAGGGTCCTTGATTTATCCGCATCAGAGGAGCGTTATCGGACCCTTGTTACCACGATCCCCGACATCGTCTACCGCATCGATACGGAAGGCCGATTCACGTTTTTAAACGATGCTGTTCAGTCTCTCGGATATCATCCCGAAGAATTGATGGGGCGGCCTTTTTCCGAAATTGTTTTCCCCGCTGACATCGAGAGCGTCAGCCGTCGCTTTGTACTCCCTGGGGTTTCCGGAGAAAACACGGGCGATGAGGGCGCACCCAAGCTTTTTGATGAGCGCCGAACAGGATCCAGAAAGACCATCGCCATGGAGGTGCGCCTTGTTTCCCGATTGGCCAGGCGGGAAATTCCCGGCGAACTGCATAGCAGCGGCCAGCCCATAATTGCCGCCGAAGTGAACAGTTCCGGCCTGTATGCCGACACGGCAGGGGGCCGCTCCAGTTCCTTTGTCGGCACCGTGGGCATCATCCGTGATATCACCAAACGCAAAGCGGCGGAAGCGGAACTGAACCGTTATCAACAGGGGTTGGAAAATCTGGTCGAGGAAAAGACCGTTGCTCTCAAAAAGAGGGTCGGGGAAATCGATTGTCTTTACGGCGTTTCGAGCCTTTTCGCAAAACCGTCATTATCCGTGGACGAGGCGCTCAAGTCGGCGGTGGAACTGATACCGCAAGGCTATCGTTACCCCGAGACGGCTCGCGCCCGCATCGTCTATGGGGAGAGAGAATTTGCCTCGAATGGTTTCAGGGAAACCATGTGGCGGCAGTCGGCCGACATCGTGCTCTCCATGAAGGTGGTCGGAACCGTGGAAGTCTGCTACCTGGCGGAACGATCGGCACTGAATGGGCAGTGCTTTTTAAAGGAAGAACAGGATCTCATAGACGAGTTGGCGCGGCAGGTCACCCTCATGATCGAGCGCAAACGTGCTCATGCCCGCCTTGAGCACATCAACGGGGTCCTGCGATCCATCCGAAACGTCAACCGGCTGATTGTGACCCAGAAGCAGCGAACGGAGCTCATTCAAACAGCCTGTGAGAAGCTGGTACATACCCGCCGCAGCCTAAAGGGCGCATGGATCGTTTTAACCGGCGGCTCGACAGATCGTGCGGTGGGCGCGCAAGCCGGATTTGACGACACCCACTTCTCTGAATTGATGCGTCAGTTTCAGCGGGGGGAGACACCTGAATGCTTTTCTCGCGGCCAGGGGGAATCCGGCGCGAACGTCGTAGTGGATCGCGCCGCCGTATGCAGGGATTGCCCTCTGGCAGGGGACGATTGTGGAATGAACGGCGGGATTACCATTGAGCTGAACCACGGGGACCACCGATACGGCTATATGGGAATCGCCGTCCCAACGGAATTCATCAATGACGAGGAGGAGACCTCTTTGTTCGTGGAAATCGCCGGCGATATCGCGTTTGCTCTGGCATCCATTGGGCAAGAGCAAGCACTAAAGGAAGCCGAGCGGCGATACAGAACCATCTTTGAAGGGGGCAGCGAAGGCATACTGGTGGCGGACGCGGAGACCGGGAGGTTCAGGTACTGTAATCCGGCCCTATGCGAGATGTTGGGGTATTCGGAGAGAGAATTGCTTGGGCTGGGAGTTCAGGATATCCATCCCACGGAATCCATGGATCGCATCATGACCGATTTCGAGGCGATGACCCGTGGGGAGAGCCGCCCCGTCATGCATCTTGCGTGCCTCCGAAAAGACGGCTGCGTCATCCACGTGGATGTCCTTGGAACCGGGTCCGTCATAGACGACCAGAGGTGTATCGTGGCATTCTACAGCGATGTCACCAAGGAAAGGGAGATGGAGGAGCAGCTCCGTCAATCCCAGAAGATGGAAGCCGTTGGCACATTGGCCAGCGGCGTTGCCCATGACTTCAACAACCTCTTAACCACGGTTATCGGTAACTCCGATTTGATTCTGATGGATACCGGCAAGGATCATCCCCTTTATGAGCTGGTCGATGAGATCAAGAACGCGGGAAAAAAGGCATCGGTGTTGACCCGCCAACTCCTGGCCTTCAGTCGGAAGCAGATCCTTCGACCGGAAGTGGTCAATCTAAACAGCGTCGTGGAAGAAATGGGAAAGATGATTCATCGCATCATTGGCGAGGACATCTCATTGGGAGTAACGGACCTGGACCCGGGCCTTGGAAAGGTAGAGGTGGATGTGGGACAGATGGAACAGGTGATCATGAATCTCTGCGCCAACGCCAGGGATGCCATGCCAAAAGGCGGGTGTCTCACCATAGAGACAAAAAATGTGGTGTTGGACGAAGCATATGCCAATACTCACATGGTGACGGCACCGGGTCCTTACGTGATGCTGGCCGTCAGTGATACGGGAACGGGGATGACGAGAGATGTCCGGTCCAGGCTTTTTGAACCCTTCTTCACCACCAAGGAAAAAGGCAAGGGAACGGGCCTCGGGCTGTCCACGGTATACGGCATTGTGAAGCAGAGCAAGGGAAACATCTGGGTCTATAGTGAGCCGGAAAAAGGGTCTACTTTCAAGATCTATCTTCCAAGGATTAAGAAGGACTCACCTCCTCCGAGAGAGGCGGAGATCGTGAAAAAGACGTTCAACGGTTCCGAGACGGTGCTTCTGGTTGAGGATGACGAGATGGTCACCAAGATGGTGGTCAAGGTCCTGAAGAAATACGGGTATCACGTCTTTTGCGCACCGGATGGCGAGGAGGCCCTGCGCATCTTGCGGGAGCAAGAAAATGTGATCCACCTGGTGTTGACCGATGTGGTCATGCCGGGAATGAGCGGCGGGGACCTGGCTGATGAAATTCGGAAAATCATACCGGACCTGAAAATGCTTTTCACGTCGGGGTACACGGATAACGCCATTGTTCATCACGGGGTCCTCGATAAGGGAATCCCTTTTATTCAGAAACCTTTCACTCCCGATGAGCTGGCACGGAAAGTGAGGGAGGTGCTCGGAAAAATTTAAGGGGCTGATATGGAGAATAAAATCGACGGAAGAAAGATTCTTATTGTGGACGATGAGGAATCCGTTTGCCGTACGCTTCTGCGGATCATCAGAAGAATCCGGCCGGAGTGCACACTGGCGGCAAGCGCGGAAGAGGCCCGCGCCATCTTGAAGGAGGAAGTCTTTGATCTGATCCTCTGCGACATTTGCCTGCCGGGTGAGTCGGGGATGGACCTGATCAGTCATATCCGCGCCAATTATCCTGAAACCGCCGTAATAATGGTGAGCGGCATTGATGATCCTGAGTTGGCCGAAAAGGCTCTCGAAATCGGGGCCTATGGCTATATCATCAAGCCTTTCAAACTCAATGAGATCATCATCAATATTTCCAGCGCCCTTCGAAGACAAAGACTGGAGAAGGAAAAGAAAATCTACCTGGGGGAGTTGGAACGGATGGTGGAAAACCGTACGGCCAAGCTCCAGGCGGCCCTGCAGGGTGTCATTCATGTCATGGCCCTGACCGTGGAATCAAGGGACCCTTATACGGCCGGGCATCAGCGCCGGGTGGCGGAACTTGCCTCCGCCGTGGCGGAGGAGATGGGATGGACAACAGATCAAGTCAAGGGAATCCGTATGGCCGGCATGATCCACGATCTTGGTAAGATCTCCGTGCCGGCGGAAATACTCAGCAGGCCATCCCGTCTTATCGATATAGAGTTCTGCCTCATAAAAGACCACGCCCAGCTGGGCTATGATATCCTCAAAGAGATCGATTTTCCCTGGCCGGTGGCCCAGATTGTATACCAACATCACGAAAGAATGAACGGCTCCGGGTATCCAAGAGGGCTTAGAGGGAAGGATATTCTCCTGGAAGCGAGAATCATGGCTGTCGCTGATGTGATGGAAGCCATGGCATCACACAGGCCTTACCGTCCGTCCATGGGCATTGACAGGGCCCTTGAGGAGATCTCCGGGAATATTGGCATGATCTATGATCCGGAAGTGGTGGATGCCTGTTTGAGGGTTGTTGGCAAAGGAAAATTCAATCCTTTGGCGGAAAGCCGGGATCGATGACGGAGGGTCGGATTTCCTCATCTTGTCCTCTGGGCATCAGCAAGGTTCCAGACCCACCATAATCACTAGGGCATGCCCGTCAAACCGATAGCCGAATTCTTCACGTCTCGATAGCTGCAGCATTTTCATCTCGAAATCGCTTCCCGTTGTAAAGGACGGCGGTGAAAGCGCGCAGTTGTAGCCGGCGTCACAAAGGTCTGATTTCAATGCTCCGGTAATCATATTGCAGATTTCCCCAATGACGTCCTTTACCTCCTCCAAATCTTCGATCTTTTCCGTCTCCATGCCCAGCATGGCGGCGGTCATTTCTCTTGAAAACGCTTCCGTGGTCTGAAGGTTCAGCCGCCCCTGGATGGTTCCGGACATGCTGATGGAGCCCGCGATTCGCTGAACATCGTTTTCCAGGTCCACCTGGGATGGGTCACAGGCCAGCACATCCATTTCCAGCATGGTGTCAAATACTTCGGGCACGGATTTGGTGATGGACTCCTTGACGCTGAAAGAGTGAAGTTCCGTTTTCACTTCCTTTTTTTCGGCTTCTGAATTGAGGTCGTCTGCTCCGTTTTCCATTTCCGAGGATTTAATGCCCACATCGACCAAAATGGTGTGCTTGTCGTGGTAAAAGGTCAGATACTCGTGACGGGCCATGTCCCGGGTTTTGAATTTGTAATCTTTTCCCGTGGTCAAAACGGGAGTAGAGAGCTTGCAGCTGAGGCCCGCATCACGAAGATTGGATGTTACGCTCCCGCCCACCATGTTGCACAATTCGCCAATAACATCCTTGATCTCCTCACTGCCTTCAATATCCTCATCTTCGATTCCCATCATGGCGCAGGTGACTTCCCTGGAGAACTCCCGGCTGATTTGAATATTGACGATTCCCGTCACATGGCCCACAAAATTCACAGAGCCCAGGATCCGTTCACCATAGAGGTAGGACTGGCTAATCTGCTCAAAATGCTCCACATCCATTGAAAGCATTGTATCAAACACTTCAGTCACGGAATCAACAACCGCTTTCTCTATGTCAAAGGTATAGATGGTCTCCATGAAAATCTCCGTCTTGTTTTTTGCTTTTGGGCTCCGGGGATTGAACCAGCGGCGCAGGTGAACCGCCTTTTTCGGATGTTACATTATAAGTAATTGGAAATCACTCAAAAAACGCAGTGTCAAAACAGGCTCTTGACTTCCGTTTTTGACAGGACGTCTTTGGCGGCGCCTTTTCCTTTGACCCGCAACCCCGCTTTTCTTATACTCCCTCAAGATTAGACATTGTTTGATCAACGATCATCGGAAAATCCTCTTAAGGAAGAAATTGTGACGGAATATGAGATTTATGCCCTCAAATATGCGGGTCCCTTTATGAGAACCGGTGCCCATCTGATGTGGTACCAGGATTGGGACAGGACCGAAACGGTCAATTATTATTTCTGGTGCATTCGGGGGGGAGGGGAAACCGTAATCGTCGATGCGGGGATAGCCCCGCAATTGGCCGCGGAGCGGCAGCTTGAGGGATATGAAAACCCCGAAGAGGTGCTCTTACGGATGGGGGTAAGGGCCGTCGACGCTCGGCATGTTGTCATCACCCATATGCATTTCGACCATGTGAACGGCGTGGACCTTTTTCCCAACGCCAGGTTCTATATCCAAGAAGATGAATTCCGGTTTTGGGCGAAGGATCCCATCGCACAGAGGCCCCCTTTCAGGCTCGTCTCCGATCCGGCCTCCACGGAGTATCTGAAGTCCCTTCAAGGCACGGACCGTCTGGTTCTGATCAATGGCGATCAGGAGATTTTGCCTGGTATCCGGTGTCTGCTGGCCCCTGGTCACACCGTGGCGCTGCAGGCCGTTTCGGTGAATACGGCAAAGGGCACGGCAATCCTGGGGTCCGACAGCGCCCACGTATTTCGCAACTTCAGGGAAGACTGGCCCAGCGTCCTTATTGTCGATCTGGTGGGCTGGATGAACACCTATGACAAGCTGCGCAAAACGGTATCAACGGAGGACCTTCTTTTTCCGGGACATGACCGGCGAATCTTGGAGGATTATCCGTCGGTTGCGGAGGGAATCACCAGGCTCGTATAGACAGGGCATAACGGGATTTTTGGGCAATGGCCCTAAAGCCAAGGGACGATATTTCATGTTATCAATTCCGATTACACGTCACCGCCATAAAGGAATCCTAACCGGAAACCCGTGGCAAGGGGTGGGGGCGGAATAATGACGCCACCGGTCATCTGGTTTCCCCAGTTGCTGGCGGGCCTTGCTTCCGCTTGTGTGGGGGCATATGTGTGGCGCAGGCGAACCACCCACGGTGCCCGGGCCCTGCTCATTTTGATGATGGCCGCGGCCGTGTGGTCGCTGCTGAGCGCCGTGCACAAGGCGGTACCCGATTTGGCCGTCAAACTGCTGGTTGCGAGGATCCAGTATCTCGGCATTGTGACGGTACCACCGGTGTTGCTGGTTTTTGTGCTTCAATACTGTGGCGAAGACCGATGGGTAAAAGGCCGAAATCTGCTATGGCTTTTTGTGATACCGGTATTGACGCTGTTGCTGGTATGGAGCAATGACTTCCACGGGTTTATATGGAAAAGCGTAGAGCTGGATGGTAGTGGCCCTTCACCCATTGCCGTGTATCACTATGGCCCTCTTTTCTGGTTATGGGTGACCTATTCATACCTTTTGCTCCTGGTCGCCAGTGTGGCCCTGGTCCGCGCATGGCGTTCTTCCGAGCGCTTTTACCGCACGCAAGTGGTGATTATGCTGGTGGGTATTGCCGCGCCATGGGTATCCAATGTTATCTATCTGCTGCGCATCAGCCCGTGGCCCCGCATCGACATGACCCCCATCGCTTTTGCCGTTACCAGCGTTTTTCTGGGAATAGGCATGTTCTGGGGCCGGATTTTGGATGTGGTGCCGGTGGCCAACAAAACCGTGTTGAAGAACATGACGGATGCCATTGTGGTATTGGACCACCACCATCGCGTGGCTCACCTTAATCCGGCCGGCCAAGCCCTTCTGGGCCTGGACAATACCAACGTCATCGGTTGGACCGCTTCCGAGGCATTTAAGAACGTACCCTGTCTCATATCCTATGCACATGACACCGTTGAAACAAAGACTGAAATATCGTTCCTTTTCAAGGAATCCCTTCATCATTTTGATCTGCGGGTTTCCTTCATCGTGGACAGGCGGGGCCGCCATGTGGGACGCCTTATGACGCTTCACGATGTGACGGAACGAAAAAACGCGGAAGAAGCCCTTCGGGAAAGCGAGCGCCTGTACAGGACCCTCACTGAATCCATACCCCTATGCATTTTCCAGACCGACCGAAACGGCGACCTCACCTTCGCCAACCAGGCGGCCTTGGATCTCATCGGCCTAAAACAAGAAAATGTGGATAATGGCCTCAATACCTTTTCATTGCTTGTGCCGGAAGATTATGATCGCGCCCGCACGAATTTCAGAAAGAGATTTGAGGGCCAGAAGGTTGGCGAGGTGGAGTATACAATTGTTCGGAAGGACGGCACCCACGTGCCGGTTTTGTTGTATGCTGATGTGGTGCGGGATGAAGGACACGAAGGATTTCGCGGCTTCTTGATTGATCAGAGCGAACGGAAACAGGCGGAAGAAGAAAAGAAAAAACTGGAAGCACAGTTTCTGCATGCCCAGAAAATGGAGGCCATGGGCACGCTGGCCGGTGGCGTGGCCCACGATTTCAATAATCTTCTAATGGCCATTCAGGGCCACACGTCACTGTTCGGTTTGGATGGAAATGATCAGAAGTCCTATGCCGAGCATCTGAAAGGGATTGAGGCATGCGTGAGACGTGGCGCAAACCTGACGAGACAGTTGGTGGGATTTGCCAGAGGCGGCGAATATGAAGTGAAACCGTGGAACATCAACCACATCTTGACTGAAAGCGCAACACTGTTCGGGCGAACGCGAAAAGAGATTACCATCCATCGGAAACTGGGGGGATCTCTCTGGACGGCGGAAGTGGACCGGGGGCAGATGGAGCAGGCTTTCCTGAACCTTTTTGTGAATGCCTGGCACGCCATGCCCGAAGGGGGCCAGCTGTTTCTTGAAACTGAAAATGTTCGGCTAAACGAGCGTCTGGCCGGTTCTCGCCAGTTGGCACCCGGCCGGTACGTCAGCGTTACAGTGATGGACACGGGAATCGGTATGAGCAAAGAAGTCCAATCACGTATTTTTGATCCCTTTTTTACCACGCGCAAGGTTGGGGAAGGTACGGGCCTGGGCCTGACGTCGGTGTACGGAATCCTTCGAAATCACGGTGGACACATTGAGGTAAAGAGCGCTCCGGGCAAAGGCGCCACTTTCATTCTATATCTGCCGGCTTCCCACCGGGAGGCGATTCAGGAGGCGGAAGTATTCGGTGAGATACAACCGGGCAAGGGAACCATACTGGTTGCTGATGATGAACGCATGGTCATAGAAGTGGCCCGGGACATGTTGAAGGCTGTCGGTTATCATGTTCTGACGGCGGAGTCCGGCCAGGAAACCATCGACATTTATCGCCGGAATAAGGATATCATTGACTTGGTGGTGCTGGACGTGATCATGCCCGATATGAGTGGAAGTGAGGCCTATGACCAGCTCATCGCCATCAACCCCCATATCCGTGTACTCCTTTCCAGCGGACACAGTCTGGAAGGAGAGGCCGCGACAAATCTCAAAAGGAGGTGTCAGGGGGTTATTCAGAAACCTTTCAACATCGCGGAATTTTCCAGGAAATTAAAAACCCTGTTGACAGAAGGGTCGGGCAATTGATGTGGGGAAGACATTGATGGCCCTCGCCGAAATCACGGTGAGGGCCACATCAATCACTCCGCTTGCGGACACGGAGATCAGAAATCGTCGACGAAATCGTCATCTGGCGGGGTCAGACGCTTGGGCCCGGCGGTCTTGCCCTGCGCTTCATTCCTGACCGGAGATATCCTCTTTCGGTCGACCCGTCTACTTTCCTCTGTGCCATGGGGTGCGACCGCGTTAGCCTTTCGCTCCGGTTTCTTTTTGGATCTTGAGCCGGCTCCCACGAGGGAGGCAAGATCCACCACAAGATCCTTCGTCGTCATTGCATGAACGCTCATCTCATTGGCGGTTGAAGCGAATTGTTCAGCATTGGCCGCCATCTGCTGGGTACCCGAATCCATCTCTCCCACCGCCTTGTTGATCTGCTCGATCCCCTGGGCCTGTTCTTCGGAAGCTGCGATGATTTCCGAAACCAGATCCCGGAATTTGTCCATGCTGCCACCCATCTCGGAAAAGGATTCATTGGTCTTGAACAGCAGATCCGAGCCTCCGCTGACTTTTTTCACGGTACCTTCGATGAGATTGGCAGTATTCCCGGCGGCCTCCGCGGCCCTCATGGCAAGATTGCGCACCTCATCTGCCACCACTGCAAATCCGGCCCCGGCCTCACCTGCCCTGGCGGCCTCGACCGCGGCATTCAGGGCCAGGAGATTGGTCTGGAAAGAGATATCATCGATGGTTTTGATAATCTTGGAGGTTTCTTCGCTGGCAAGGGTGATCTCATCCATGGACCGCGTCAGTTCGTCCAGTGAAATGCTGGTATTATCAACAATTTGGCGGGTACTGTCCATTAGGCCGCTGGCCTCCTTGGCATGATTTGCATTTTGCTTTGTCATGGACGACATCTCTTCCAGAGAGGAGGATGTCTCTTCAACGGATGCGGCTTGGTCAGAGGACATCCGGGCCAAAAGATTACTGGAAGAGGTTATCTGGCTCGATGCTTCTCCCACCTGATGGGCCACGCCGGAGAGACCGTCGTTGATCCTGATGATCGGTTTGCTCAGAGAATTGGAGAAGATGATTGCGGCGGGGATGACAAGCAGTAGACAAATTGCGGATATGACAATCAGGGCCTTGATCATCTCAAGGGTATTTGCTCTGGCTATATCTTTTGAATAGAGACCGGCAATGGCACCCACGTATCCCTCATTGCCATGGATCGGCAGTATCCCCTGATAATATTCCATATCGGAAACGGCGATATCACTTAATATGAGGCTCTCCAAGGAGAGTTCTTTTTTCTTGTCTTGCTTCATGAGACTTGGATCGATCGTCTCGTATTGGGGCATGCTACCCGTCTTGAAACCGGCCTTATTGAAAATATTGATGTCCAGTCCGCTCAGTTTGGCCAATTGCTCGGCCAGAGCTTTGTCCAGTTTCTGATCGGCAACCACAAAACCCAACTGCACGGGTTCCTCCTTGCCGGTTTCCTGGTTGTAGACCATTCCCGTAATGGGGACCACTGATTTCAGGCATACAAATGGGCCGATCTGTCCGAAGGTGATCACATCATCCTCAGGAACGCTTCCGGGATACTTGACGTCGATACCCTTCGGCGCCTCTTTCTTCTCCTTCCAGGACTCTTCGGTTATCTCCTCGCCCGGTTCGAACACCGCTTGGCGAAAAACAGGGGACGGGTATTCCTGTGCCCATCCCATGACGGGTTCATTATTGTCGGACATGAGGGTGTAGGCCAGGAGATCACCTTCGGCATCATAGACGGCCGCCTTCCAAAATCCGGCGGTTTTGGTGATGTTCTGCACACCCATGACCAGATCTTCATAGGCATGTCTTGCCACGGGATACTCGGTTTTCTTGAGATTGTTGAGAGCTTTGACATTCCTGCCCATGCCCTTGAGGTTCGCCAGCTGGTGCGTATCCACCAGCTGTTTCTCTTTCTGACCCGAAAGATTGCTTATGATGACGTTGAAGAGCTTGTTCAGAAGTTCGTTGGAGGTTTCCACATTCTGGTTGTTGATGACATAAGTCACCCCTACCATTGAGCCTACAAGCACCAGTACGCATATGGCAATTGCGCCCGCCAGTAATTTGGTTTTCAGTTTCAACTTTTTCAGCATGAGATTTTCCTCCCAGGTTTTTTGCTTTTCAGTTGGGCTGTGTTAATGGGACTCGATTGAATGATGAAGTATTGACCAAGCAAAAATGATCTATCTTGAGTGATATATGCATGTTGATAATATCCATGAGCATTAATTAGGTTTCATTCCCTCCTTTCCGACCCTCCTTTACCATTGATTGCCAAAGAAGAATCATCAATGGTTCATTCTTTTCTAATAATAGCGTTACAAGGGATTATCGGTTCATGGGCGAAAAACATTAGATAAAAATAACTGTTTCGCCACGTGCTTGTGAGGCAGGGGTTTGGGTTTCCGGGTTTTAAGGTGAAGGCAGGGAAGGGTACTGGGTGTTACGCCCGGCGGTGACAACCGACCACTACGGTAACGGAGCCATAAGAATTGAGGACGGTGCTTCCGGTTTTATTGGCCTGTTTCCTCATTCATGACGGTCATTATATCAAGGGTATCAGAGGGTGTCAAGGATATAAATATTTGAAATTATGTAATAAAAAATGGTTGACACGAAAATGGTAATCGTGCATAGCCCCTCTTTCAGTGCCACGGGCCTTCCGGTTTTTGGATACCTGCAAGTATTAAACTCTCGACCAGAAAATGAGGAGGTGTGCATGGAATTTTCAATTTCCAAGATCACGCAAACCAGAGAATTGCTCAATCATATCCTGGAAATGCCGGAACTGCCGGCGGTTGTTCAACGTCTGGACGTCCACATCCTGACAAAGCTGATTCGCCACGTGGGATTGGAGGATTCCGCCGAGATCGTTTCTTTTGCGACGGTGGAGCAGTTGAAAGGAGTTCTGGATGAAGATCTTTGGCACAGTGAAACGCCTGGCCTCCATGAGACCTTTGATGGGAGGCGTTTCGGGCTTTGGCTGGAAATCATGATGGAAAGCGGTTCGACTTTTGCGGCCCGCAAGATGATGGAACTTGATCAGGATTTGGTTGCCCTGGGTCTGTGCAAACTTGTTTTGGTGCTGGATCCGGCGGACCCTACACTCCGTTTTGAGCGTGACCCGTATACGGGCGATCGTATCATGGAAAGGTTTTTGGATGGGTCCCTCAGCCAGGAATTTGGCCGTTATTTGGTTGCCGCAAAAGATGAGTCCAGCTGGGATTCGGTGTGCGCCTTGATGGCGGCCCTGAACGAATTGGATTATGAGGCCCTGATTCGACTGCTGAATCGATGTTGCTGGGTCTCAGGAGAGGAGATTGAAGACAAAGGCGGTCTTGAACATGTCTTTACATCAGGCGAGATGCTCGAAGAGGATGTATCCGCTGAAAGAAATGAGCGAAGAGAAGGGAAAGGGTTTGTCACACCCACATCGGCTGCCGTCTTTTTGAGTCAGGCGCGCTCCGCCCCGTTAGCGGAAGCCATTGCGTCGGAGACAATGGACCCCGTTACCCGGGCCCATTTGAGGGCAGTTGAAGCGGAAAACGAGGCGGCCGCCAAGTCCCGGACATCCGCCAACACACGGGACATTGGGTCTTCCGGATCGATTCAACCAAACGTCGGCCCATTGATTCAAATCCTCCGGGATGGGGAGGTGCTGCCATCTTCCCATGAAAGATTGTTGGGTTATGACGGAAAAGGGCCGCGGGATCACCTCCTGCCCTTTGAAAGCGCCATGGGTTTGATCAACCAGACGGATCCGGACCTTTTCTCACAACGACTGAGAGAGCTTTCCTATTTGTCCAATACATTGATTTCCGGATGCGGGTTTAAAGGGCATGCTTTTCAGCCGAAGGAGGCGGCTGAGGCGGCTTTTTCGGTCTGTAATCTGGGCGGAGAATACTTGTTGAAATCGGAAACCGGTGGTGCGAAAGGCCGGTCCGCTGATCCCTCGACCGCCCTTCTTAAGGCGCACCATCTGGACAAGCTGTTTCGAATCGGCTGGAAAATCCTGTTCGACGATGTTGTGCTCTCTACGGCCAATGCGGTGCTGGCATTCATCCATCAGCAGAAGGATGAGATAAGGGACCCGGAACAAATCCTTCAAATGGCCCGTATGGCCAGCCTGCTGCGCTCTTCGATCTCATCCGGGAGACCGTGGGATTTTCATGATCAAATGGATGAGTTGCTGCATTTTCTGGACGGCGGAGCCGTCGAGGCACTGGCGGCGTTGCTGCAACCATACCCGACCCTGACGGAGGTTATCCGCAAAAAGTCAGGGCACCGTCTGTTTCCTTTCGTCTGGTCTCAAAGGCACATCGCGGCCATACACCGCTTTCTCGAGGATACCCTTTGACATGTCGGGAATGCCGCGTTTCATATCTCAGGGGAGGGATAGCACCGTGAAAGGACGAACAAGATCAGTGGGTTTCTAAATTGCATGGCTTTGCGGCGCATCAGGTCTCCCCATGGGACCGGGAAATGAAATCCTGTTCCTGATCAGCCATTTTCTCCCTAATATCGATGAGATGCGCTCTTAGCAGCGTGACGGCCTTCATTTCGTCTCCGGATGCGATGGCATCCACGATTTCACTGTGGGTCTCTTTGTCATGAAGGTCGAAAGTGCCTGGGTTGATGGCCACCAGGAAACGGTCCACGAAGTCCATGAAGCTATCCATCATGAAGGCATAAAACGGGTTGCCGCTCAATTCCCCCAGCTTACGATGAAAATTTCTGAACAAATCCTTGCGCCGAACCGGGTCATGTTCGGTTTTCTCCTTTTCCACCTGTTCCCGCAATAGGGCGATTTGTTCATCGGTGATATTCCTTAAGACAATGCGAAGCACCTCCGGTTCGATGAGCAACCTGGCGTCATAAAGCTGTTCCACGGTCATTCGCCGAAGACGGATCATGTCAACAAACTGCTCGCCAAAGGAGATTTGATCTAAATGGGTCACATAGGGCCCACCCTTGGGCCCCCGCCTGATTTCAATGAACCCTTTTGATTTCAGTTCCTTTAATGCTTCTCGAACGACAACCCGGCTGACCCCGAATTGGGCCACCATCTCTTTCTCGATGGGTAGTGCATCGCCGGGGGTGTAATCCCCATTCAAAATGGAATTCTTTATCCTGGCGGCCACCTCATCGGTGAGGCTCGATGAGCGATTGATCTGGGTGAATCCGTTCTTCATCCTGTGGTCATCCTCGAAAAGGGTTGAAAATAATTGGAGACGGCCTTTTGGGTGCTCGATCCGCTTTCAACTGTTTCCAACCATCTTTATAAATTACTATGTATTACTTTATAAATATACTATGTATTATCTATATCTCCCGTGCGGTTCCGTGTCAAGGGCAATCTGAGATGAATATGTGTAATCATTTAAAAATATTAAAAAAATAACATTGATAATAATGCTGGACTTTGATTGGGATCTTGTTCTAGTATTCAAGGAAAAGGCGCAAAAAAGACCTTGACCTTGAATATAAATATTATGTATTATATATTATCCTCATGCTTCGGTATTGTTCCTGTGTTGTACCGGCTGAAGAAAGGAGTTTCGACGCATGGATGTTTATGATGTGATCGTCATCGGCGGCGGCCCCGGCGGATATGTGGCGGCGGCCCGTGCCGCGCAACTGGGCATGAAAACGGCCGTCGTGGAAAAAGAAGCCCTTGGGGGAACATGTCTCAACTGGGGCTGCATTCCAACGAAATCCCTCCTTCGAAACGCTGAAGTCATCCATCTGTTGAGCCGGGGCCGGAATTACGGCTTTTCCTTTGATAATCTCGTTGTGGACTACGCCCAGGCCCACAAGCGAAGCCGGCAGGTGGTGACGCGCCAAAACCGCCGTGTCAGGCTGCTGATGAAAAACAGCGAGGTCACGGTCTATGAGGGAACAGGGCGTTTTAAGGATCCGAATACTGTCATGGTAGCGCCGTCTGGTATCGAACTCCAAGGCAAGTCCATCATCATCGCCACGGGAACCACCAGCCGTGAACTTCCCGGTCATCCCTTTGACGGGGAAAGGATCATCAACTTCCGTGGCGCGCTGGAATTGACCGATGTCCCCGTATCCGCCCTCATCGTGGGTGCCGGGCCCATCGGAATGGAGTTCGCGACCCTCTGGAACCGATATGGGTGCCGGGTGACGGTGGCCGAAATGATGCCCCGCGCGCTCCCCTTTGAGGACGAAGACATCAGTGTCGAAGCGGAAAAGCAGTTCAAACGAAACCGCATTGACATTCGGACAAAAACGGTCGTGGAATCACTCAAAGCAGTCGATACGGGCGTATCCCTAACGTTGGCGGCCGGGGACAAAAAGGAAACACTCACTGTCCAGAAAGTATTGGTGGCCATCGGTTTTGCACCCAATACTCATGAACTGGGCCTGACAGAGACGGGTGTAAATTTCGCCAAAAACGGGGCCATCCGTGTGGATGAAGCCATGCGGACCGACGTCCCCCACATTTACGCCATCGGCGACGTGAACGGCAAGATGGGCCTGGCCCATGTGGCTTCGGCCCAAGGCATGATTGCGGCGGATGCCATCTCCGAAAGGCCCACCACACCGCTGGTTTATGAGAATATTCCCCGATGCACCTATGCGCAGCCGGAGGTCGCTTCCGTGGGCCTGACTGAGGCAAGTGCTCGACAAACGGGTCATGAGGTCATCACTAGCGTAAGTCCCTTTGCGGGAAACGGCAAAGCGGTTGCCATGGATGACAACACCGGTTTTGCCAAGATTGTGGCCGAGGCAGACACCAAAAGGATATTGGGCGTTCACCTGGTGGGGGGGCATGTTACCGAATTGGTGGCCGGTGCCACGGGAATGATTTTTCTGGGGGCCACCGCCGACCGGTTGGCGGATACGGTGCATCCGCACCCGACACTCAGCGAAGCGCTGATGGAAGCGGCCCATGCGCTGTGCGGGCATGCGATTCACCTTTAGCTGTTAGCTTTTGGCCATTGGCCGTTAGCTATCTTTATCTGAATTCGAGTAGTTGGGAGATGTAAAATGTCCCACCAAATCTACAGTGCCGCCGGGTGCGCCAGATGCAATATCACGAAGAAGTTCATGAAGGAAAACGGCGTGGATTTCGAGGAATACGACATCAAGGCCGACGGCAAAGATGCTTTTGCGAAATTTTACCGGGCTCACCGACCGGATATCCATCGTGACAAGGATGGCGTGGAGTTTCCCGTTTACACCGATGGCAGCGTCATTCGCCAGGGGGTAAGCGTGGTGATCGGCCATCTGGTTGCAGGCAATGGCCTTGATGGTTTCATCGGCCGAAGCGCCCTTCACGGTGAGTGGATCGACGGATTCAGTATTTCGGCCGGCGACCCGTCTCGCCTCAAGGCGTTACTGAAAGTGATGGGTTATTTAAAGCAGAACGGCCTCAAGATCCTGCTGACGACCGACGGCCGCAATTCTCATGTGCTGAAAGCGATCCTGGAGATGAAACTTGGCGATCGAATTGTTATGGCGGTGTTCGGTCCGGCCGAATTGTACGCGTCCCTTACCGGAAACGCCATTACACCCGAGGAATTGGGTTCATCCATTGGGCTCACGGCCCAATTTCCCGATTACCGGTTCTATACGACCCTTGCACCCATGGTCGAACCGGATGGCACCGTGCGCTTCATTACGCCGGATGAAATCGGCGAAACCGCAGAGACCATCGAAACGGCCACCGGTTCCAAGAAACACCCCTATGAACTGAGACCTTTTGACCCCGCAAAGGCCATTGATGAACGGCTCAAAGCCGTAGAACCGCTCCGTTCAACCGCGCTGTTCAAATATCGCACCGCTGCCAGGCGGTATATGGTCATGACGGAGATAGCAAAATAGATTCAACCGGAAAGGGTGGGGTTGCACCCTTATAACGGCACCCTTAATAACAGCATAAAGCAAAAGGAGATATGACATGGGTATGCCCACGATTTATCCCACCGGCGCAACCCTCTTTGACCCGGACAGATGCTGGAGCGGCTATACGCTTTTCATCGCAAGGGAAACGGGTCCGGCCCTGGTGGATATGAACGGCAATGTGGTCCGCCTCTGGAAGGGGCTGCATGGATTTCCGGCAAAACCCCTGCCGGGGGGCCAGGTGATGGCCAGCCTTGGCGTGCGCAGTCCCAAATACGGTTTCATGGACCACACCGACGTGGTCCAGGTGGACTGGGACGGCAGGGTGGTCTGGAAGTTCGATCAGTATGAATACATCGAAGATCCCGGTGAGGGGGGCAAATGGATGGCCCGGCAGCACCATGATTACCAGCGGGAAGGGAATCCTGTCGGCTACTATGCACCGGGCCAGGCGCCCAAAGTCCAGGGGGGTAACACCTTGATTCTGGGGCACAAGGATTTGAAAGATCCCAGAATCAGCGACAAACCGCTTTTGGACGATGTGATCTACGAAGTGAACTGGGACGGCGACATCATCTGGGAATGGGTGTGCAGTGAACACTTTGACGAAATGAACTTCAGCGAAGCCGCCAAAAACGCCATGGCCCGAAACCCCACAATGGTGGTGGGGGACGGGATCATCGGCGACTGGATGCACATGAATAGCGTCTCCACCCTGGGGCCCAACCGCTGGTTTGATGAGGGCGATGCGCGGTTTCACCCGGACAATATCATCTGGGACGGCCGTCAAACCAACATCATCGCCATTACCGACAAGGAAAGCGGCAACATCGTGTGGCAGATCGGGCCGGATTATGACCGGGAAGCGTCACTAAAGGAGATGGGGTGGATCATCGGCCAGCATCATGCGCACATGATCCCCGAAGGCCTGCCTGGAGAGGGGAACATCCTGGTGTTTGATAATGGCGGATTTGCAGGATACGGTGCTCCCAATCCGGGATCACCCGCCGGCCACAATGATGCGCTCAGGGATTATTCGCGCATCCTCGAGTTCGATCCGGTGTCCCTCGAAGTGATCTGGCAATACAGCTATCTCGAAGCCGGGTATCTGCCCAAAATGAACAACAGCGATTTCTACTCGCCCCTCATCAGCTCGGCCCAGCGGTTGCCCAACGGCAATACGCTCATCACCGAAGGGTCTTCCGGGCGTATCTTTGAAGTCACGCAAGGGCATGAAATCGTCTGGGAATATGTGAGTCCATACTACGGTCTCAACAACAATGCCAATTTTGTCTACCGGGCATACCGGGTGCCCTATGACTGGGTGCCGCAGCTGGACCGGCCGGAAGAAAAAGAGATTCCGAAGCTGGACAAAAGCCGGTTCAGGGTGCCGGGTGTGGAATGGAAACCGGAAGCGGGGGTTGTGGATGTGGAAGGAACCCTGCCTTATCCGGGGCCTCAGCTGTGTGTCAGCGAGGTGGATGAATCGGAAGATGAATGCGCCTCATGAATCATGTGTCTGTGAGCGTTAACCATGAACCATTAATGCATAGGGAGATTTAAAAAATGAAGAAAAAGCAGTTGATGATCGTCATCGGGCTATTGGTAAGTCTATTTCTCTTCACCGGTTCGGCCAGTGCGCTGAACCTGCGGTTCAACGTCATGTACAGCCCCAAACACCCCTTGTGTAAACAGGTGTTCGCGCCCTGGGCCAAAGAGGTCAAGAAAGTAACCGACGGCCGGGTTAAGGTCACCATGTTCTATTCCAATGCCCTTTTCAAACCCAAAGACGCCCTGGATGCCATTTCTTCCAGGGTGGGGGATATCGGCATTGTACTGCCCGTGTATACCCGAAGCAAGCTGATCCTGAATTCGGTTATGGACCAGCCCATGGTGGCCGGCGAAAAGGCGCTTCAGAACAGCGAAGCGTTGTGGGAAATGTACCGGACGACGCCTGAAATGCAGAAAGAGCTGCAGGATGTGAAGGTCCTGTGGAGCTACATGAACCCCGCTTTTCAGCTCCATTTCACCAAAAAGAAAGTGCAAAACCTGGAAGAGCTTAAGAATGTGGTGGTCAGCGCGGGGGGCGCCACCCAGACGCAACTGCTAAGGCTTTTGGGCGCTTCTCCCGAGGCCATGCCCATGGTACAGGTTTTTCTGGCCATGCAAAAAGGCGTGGTGGAAGGGTGTTTTCTCCCCTATGCGCCGCTCCGCACCCAGAAAATTGCCGATCTGGTCCATTTTCACACCAATGCCAACCTGATGGCGGTCTCCTTTTATGTCACGGTGAACAAGGGCGCATGGAATAAAATGTCGGATGCGGACAAGAAAGCCATCGAAGCCATCAGCGGCCTTGCGGCAGCGAAAAAAACCGGGGAAGCCTTTGATGCGGCCCAAACAAAAGACGTGGCCTGGATGACCAAAAAAGGGGACAAATTCTTCACCTTGTCCGCCGAACAAAAAAAGCTTTGGGCTGAAAAAATTGCGCCGGTTCGTGAAAAATGGATAGCGGATGCGAAAGCCAAAGGGTATGCCGATCCAGAGAAAGTGCTGGAAAAGGCACTGTCGGTCATGGCTGAAAAAGGCAAGTAATCGGTCATGATGGAGCCGGGCAGGGAGGCAACCATGACCTTTCAAGAACACGTGGAAGGCTTTGAAAAACGCGTTGAACCGGTGGCTCGGTATCTCAACGCCGCTGGTGCCTGTACCTCCCTGCTCATGGTGGTCCTGGTGACCGCCCATGTCATCAGCCGGGCGTTGTTCCATACGCCGCTGGTGGGGACGGTGGAACTGGAAGAGTTGATGATTGTGATACTAGTGTACTGCGGTATCGCCTACACGCAGGTCACCGGGAATCACATCTCCGTGGATTTTATTACCGGCCGTCTTCCGAAAGGCGCGCAGGGGGTGCTGGCCGTGGCCACAAGCCTGGTGCAGGGTCTGTTCTTTATGATCCTCACCTGGCAGAGCCTTGTGCAGTCCATCACGCGGCTGAATGACGGCACTGCCACCTTTGATCTGCGGATACCGCTCTTCTGGGTGCTGTGGATTATCTGCATCGGTTTTTTTCTTTTCGGTATCACCACCCTGGCGGAATTTCTGAAAAAGACGGCAAAGGCGTTTAAAAACGGCCATGGTACGGGAGCCGTTGTCGCAATGGTTCTGGCCATCCTGCTGGTGGTCGTGCCGTTTACCGGCTTGGAGATAGAATTGGAGCTGGGTCAGTATTTCGGGATCATCGCACTTTTGATCTTTCTATTTTCAGGCATGCTCATTGGTGCGGCCCTGGGATTTTTGGGATTTTTCGGCATGGCCCTTCTCTTTGGCGCCGATTCGGGGTTGGGGCTTTTGCGGACCGTTCCCTACTCCATGACCGCCTCCTATTCTCTGTGCGTCATTCCTTTCTTTATCCTCATGGGGGAACTATGCTTTCAGGCGGGTCTCAGTGAAAAGCTCTATCAGGCGGCCTATAAGTGGGTGGGCCGCTTCCGGGGCGGCCTTTCCATGGCAACGGTGCTGGCATGCGGTGCGTTTTCCGCGGTCAGCGGATCATCCCTTGCCACGGCGGCCACAATGGGAGCCGTGTCGCTACCGGAGATGAAACGATACAAATACGCCGATACCCTGGCCACCGGGTCCATCGCCGCCGGCGGCACCATTGGTATTCTTATCCCGCCCAGCGTGGTGCTGATCATATACGGTATTCTGACGGAAGTCTCCATCGCGGAACTCTTCTTTGCCGGCATCATCCCCGGGCTTTTGTCCCTATTGTACTATATATTCGCCATCGTGATCTGGACGCGGCTAAATCCGGAAGTGGGCCCCGTGGGTCCCCGGTTTCCCATGAAGGAACGGGTGAAATCCCTGGGGGATACCTGGGAGGTGCTGTGTCTCTTTGCGCTGATCATGGGGGGGATTTACGGCGGGCTTTTTACGCCCACGGAAGCGGGGGCCATCGGCGCCACCGGCGCCCTGGTGTTTGGTCTACTTCGACGCCGTATCACGGGAAAAAACATGTACAGCGCCTTGTTGTCAACGGGCCGCACCACATCAATGGTCTTTCTGGTGGTCATCGGTACGGCCATCTACGGCTATTTCCTGACCTCCACACAACTCCCCATGGAACTGGCCAACTACGCCACCGATCTTGAGATCCATCCCGTGGCCATCATCGCCGCCATTGTGGCCATCTGCTTCGGCCTGGGATGTGTCATGGGAACCCTGCCGTTGGTCTTCATCACCGTTCCCATTTTTGCACCGGTGGTGGAAAGCCTGGGATTTGACCTCATCTGGTTCGGCATCATTGTGGTGGTGATCTCTGAAATCGGAATGATCACCCCGCCGGTGGGCATCAACGTCTACATCATGAAAGGGATCGCCGGCGATGTGCCTCTTTCGACGATTTTCAGAGGCATTTCTCCTTTTCTGCTGGCGGATGTGGCCCGGCTGATCACCCTGATCGCGTTTCCGGCGGTATCCCTCTTTTTGCCGCAGCTGCTGCGATAGATGCCCCCTTTTCCTTTCTTAAGGCTTTGTTTTTTCAAGGATTCTGAAAATCCCGTAAAGGCCGATCAGGAGTACCGGCAGAAGAACAACGCTTCCTGTTATGACGATACCAAGGGAACTTCCCTTGAATCCATGCCCCATCACGATTCCCATCAGTCCGATGTAAAGTACCGGCAGCCAATCTTTGAAGAGATTCATTTGTGTTTTCTCCTATCTTTTTTTGGGTTCTAGAATTTCCATATAGGAAGTAAGGCAGATGCTATATGAACATGCTCAGTAAATGAGCATGATCAGTAAGCGAACACGATCATATTGGTTGCCTCTTGTTCTGTCAAGATTTATTCTTGGATTTCATGGCCATTGTTTCACCACGCATCATAGGATCGGGAAATCCGATGGGCATTCAAAAAGGTGCAAAGCTTGACAAGGGAAGTGCGGATCCCATAATAATCAATTTCAAGCTTCTGTCAGGCGGGGAGACCATGAGCAATAGATACGGCACAAGACGGCAACAGGCAAAGGAGGAGACGCGCCGGATTATCTATGATACGGCCCATGCCCTTTTTGAGGAAAAGGGGTATGCAAAGACAACCATGCGTGAATTGGCCGCGAGGGCGGGTGTGGCCATGGGCACCATCTTTCAACACTTCCCGGATAAGGCCTCCCTGGTCATCGACACCTTTGACAAAGAGATGAGAGAAGTCGTTGAGCGCGGTTATGCAACCATGCCTGAGACCTCCTTGTCGGAGCAGATTCTTCACCTCTTCCGCCATATCTTCTCTTATTATGCAAAACGGCCTCAGTTGGCGCGCATCGTGATCAAAGAAGTGTTTTTCTTGGAAGGGAAAACCGCATCAAAACTGGATGCCCTTGTGGCACGTGAATGGCAAGGGCTGACCGGGCTGTTTGCCGCGGCGGCCGAACGGGGAGAAATCGATTCAAGAACCGATATCCAGGACGCGGTAACCGCCTTTTGGGGCTATTATTCCGTAACACTCCTTTTTGGCCTCAGATCGCCGGAATTTGATGCACAAGCCCAGTTGTCGACCTTGGGCAGGCTCCTGCATCAGCATTTACATGGCCTTATACCCAGACTCCCGCAATAATCCGTCAAAATCATGCTCACATTTCTGCTATCCCTCATAAACCTGGCGTTTCTCGTAATGACGGCGCTCTTTGCCTATGAATCCCGGCGCGAAGGGGCGTTAAAGGCCCAGAAAATAGGAATAGCGGGGGCTGGTTTTCATTTTCTCCTGGGTCTGGCGATCCTGTTTATTCCGGCCATTGGAATCCCCGTGGCATGGTTTTTCGGTATTGTTCTGGCCTTTTCAACCCTTTTGCTCATTCCTCCTTCGAAAACCGCCCGGTCCCTCAAGGGGGCTTCAGGCTACCTGGCCCATGACGGCAGCCCTTTTGAGCCGATGGATGAGCGGGATATCACCTTTGCGAGGAATCGCTGCCTCATCCCCGGCACAGACCAATATGACGCCTATTACCGGATGCACCCGGACCGAAAGGAACGCGACGATCTGAGACGGGTAAAGGGCGGCCCTTTGGGAAAGCCGGGATCCATTGACAGCGGTTACCGGCCCAATGTGTCCATGCTCATTTCCGCCTTTGAACTCCCCAACATGCTGGGCAAAAAGGCCCGTGTGGAACCGGGAGCGGCCGGTGCCCAAAGCACCTATGCCGCCAAAGGGGAGGCCCCGCCGCCCTTTGACATGACACCCGAAAAAGCCACGGACATCGTGAAAGAATGGGCCCGGCACCTGGGGGCGGATCTGGTGGGCGTTTGCAGGGTGGATCCCCGCTGGGCCTACAGCCACAAGGGAGAAATCCATTACGGCGAATGGGAGGAGTGGGGGGCAACGGTTCCCAAGCCGCTCCCCTATGCGGTGGTGGTGGCAACGGCCATGGACAGTGACATGGTGGCCACGGCCCCCCATACGCCTGCAGTGGTGGAGAGCGGATACAACTACGCCCGAGGGGCGTATATCACCACCATTCTGGCCCAGTGGTTCGGTAATCTTGGATACCGGGCCGTGGCGGAACACAATCGGCACTATGATATGCTCATGGTGCCCCTGGCTGTTGACGCGGGCCTGGGAGAGTTGGGCCGGCAGGGGTATCTCATTGCCCGTAAATACGGTCCCCGGGTGAGGCTCTTTGCGGTGCAGACGGACATGCCTTTGGTGCCGGATTCTCCCGTGGACCTGGGGGCTGAGAAGTTCTGCGAGCGATGCCTCAAATGCGCCGAATCATGTCCTTCCCGCTCCATTCCCAGAGAGAGAAACAAAACCGTGGAGAGGGGTCTGCTGCGATGGAAACTTGATGATGACAGTTGCTTCGACTATTGGGGAAAGGTGGGAACCGACTGCTGTGTCTGCATGGCGGTTTGCCCCTTTTCAAGACCGTATCGGAGTATTCACATACTGGTTCGGCATCTGTTAAGACGCTCGGCCCTTGCCCGCATCCTTTTTCCCCATGTGGACAACCTGATTTACGGCCGGAAGTGGAAACCGCACAGACCGAAAGCGTGGATGGATTACACGGGGTAGCACGGGAATCCGGGAAGCGGACTTTCGAGAAAGACCCTTCCGTTTCATGGAATCGGGCGCTCGATGTCGCTTCGGGTGAAGCGACAACGGGTTTCCCGAATCATGAGACTGGAAAAGATGCCGATGACCAGGAGGACAATCAGACTGTTCATGGCAAAGCGATAATCGGAAGCCGTGTAGACCGGTTCAGTTCCTCTTACGGTTCCACTCCAGTGTAGGTCCAGCAGCCATCCCACAAGGGCCTGGGAAGCGGCGCCCGTGCCGATGAGCAGCGTGTTGATGAGCCCGGATGAGATTCCGGCCGCTGCGGGCGGATTGACCTCTCGGCCGGCGGCATAGGCAATAACCGGCCCCTGGCCCGTGAATCCCAGGGCAAACAGAAGCGCGTTGGCCAGAATCAGGGGCATGTTTTCAATATGAATAATCATCAGGACAATGGCCAGTGAAAAGACGCCGCTTATGATCATGGGCGGTTTTCTTCTTCCCACAAAATCAGAAAACCACCCGAAGAATACGCTGCCCAGCATGCAGCCCACAAAAAGGATTGACATGGATGCTGCGGCCTTTTCTGTTTCTATAGCGTATATCTTTGACATGAAAGAGACGCCCCACAGGGCTCCGAAAGCTGCGAGGGGCGCGTTGATACATCCGGCGTATATGCCGTTGAACCAGCTGTGCCGGTTTCCCATAACCGCCTTCAGGTCTTGGAGGAGTTTTCGCCAACTTCCCTCTTGGTATCCCTGGATGCGGGTTTTCGATCCGGGATGGTCTCGAACCACCGCCAGGATAAAGACGGCCAGAACAATCGCCAGGGCTGTCAGAAAATAGAAGGTTCCGCGCCACTCAAAACGGTGTACAACGGCCGCCAAGGGCGCCTCTCCGCTGATGGCGCCGACCATGCCCAACATGTTGGTGAGTCCCACCAGCAGACCGAAATGGCTTTCGGGAAACCAATTGGCGGCAAGCCTTAAGCAGCAAACGAAAGCGAAACCGGAACCCGCACCGATCAACAATCGGCCCACTTCGGCCGTGGTCAGATTCTGGGCACCGGCAAAGAGAAGGCTCCCGCCGGCACACAAGAGAGCCGCCATCACCAGAGGACGTTTTGGGCCATACCGATCGGCCAGGACTCCTACCGGAATCTGCAAAGCAGCGTAGGCGTAATAATAAAATGCTCCAAGTTGGCCCAGGGCAGTCCCCTTGATGTCGAAGGCGGCCACAAGATCCGGCACCATGACGTCGGGCGCCACCCGCTGGAGGTATTCATAGAAGAAAAAAAGGGCGGCGCTCCCCCAAATGATCCAGGGTTTGAATCCGATGCGACGAAAATGGGGCGTATTTTTCTCCAAAATCATCTTCATAAAGGGGGCAATTGGAAGAAATTCTCTATCTTCACTATTATCACCGATGACCACAGGAAGATAAAGCAACATCGGAAAATAAGAGGCATGTGATCATATATCACCATAATTATGCTATTTAGTCAACCCGGTTTTCCTCGCCGAAGAGCCTCTTGTCAATTCCTGTGATCTCTAGTCCGTCTATAATATTAATATATTCAAATGGTTGTATTTCCTTTCAAACAAAAAGGCAGAAAACGGTATGCGGATTGCTCTGTTCAATTACCGCGGTTCATCAGGTACTGCGATAATGAAAGGAGGAATTTGCCATGGCTGAATCCGTTGAAATGGAAAAGGACTGCCCCACCGGTACTGAGAGGATTCTGATTGTTGACGATGAGCCATCCATCGCCAAGCTTGAAAGCAGACTGCTTGAGAGATTCGGCTACAAGGTCACCACATGCACCAGCAGTGTGGATGCCCTGGATAAATTCTTGGTCGATACCGATGATTTTGATTTGGTGATCACGGATATGGTGATGCCGGTTATGAACGGCGATCAACTGGCGAAAGAAATGCTCCGCATCAACCCCCACTTGCCGGTAATTCTGTGCACCGGCTTCAGCCAGGAGATGACCGAAGATGAAATGAGAAAGCTCGGTATTCGCAAATTCGTCCAAAAACCCATCAAATTCGAAATCCTGGCGCAAATGGTGAGAGATGTTCTGGACGGTGAGTGAAAGAAATCGGGAACAAACACCCAAGAACGTTTTTCTTTTTTGAACGACCGAGGAATTGGCATTCTTAATTGGACATGGTAAGATACGCTCGAAGTTCCAGTAAAAAAGCAAACGGTTTCTCGGTAACCCCAAAAAGGACCGCCCCCGGTTCATGAAAAAAGGAGAATTCAAATGAAGATCCTGGGTATTTCGGGCAGTGCGCGGAAAGAAGATACTTCCGGTGTTTACCAGCTTGTGAAAACCGTACTTCTGAATACGGGTATCGATTTTGATCTGGTGTCTCTTCGCGGAAAGAAGATCAATGGGTGCATTGCCTGTCTCGGCTGTGCCGATGACAATATCTGCAAAGTGAAGGATGATATGGCTGAGCTTCGGAACAGCATTGTAAATGCCGATGCCTATGTCATCGGCGCTGCCAACTATTATTCCACCCTGAACGCTTTGTGCCATGCCTTTTTGGAACGCTGGTTCCAGTTCCGGCATCAGGAGGGTGATACCCTTTGGGGAAAGCTGGGGGTGAGTGTTGGCGCGGGCGGCATGCACGGCCATATCCCCGCGGAGGCTGTTGAGGGTTTTTTCATGTACAATTTCATCGAACCTGTGGCAAGGGTAAGCGGGCAGGGGGCCGCTTCCTGTTTTTCATGCGGGTACGGCGAGACCTGCAATGTGGGTGTGCCCAAGATGCTTTTCGGCCCGGATGTAAAAATCACACCGGAAATGATTCCGGATGTCAAGAAACAACCCGAAGTGATGGCCGCGGCAGCCGATGCCGGAAAACTGCTGGGACGGCGTCTTACGGATGGGCACGACCGAAAAGCCGTTACGCTTGAAATGCAGCGGAAAATGATGGAGATGATGAAGGCTTCCGCCTGATCGTCCCAAAGGAATTTGAACCCGAATTCGGCTTTACCACAATTGAAGGCAGTATTTTTTTATTTGTTCCATTGCCCCGTCCTTCTGGGGTGGCTGGCCGGTTGCGCCGCAACACCGGCAAATGGCCTTTATCCGCCCCATCCCGGGGACCCGTCAAATCGAACAATCTATTTTGTTGCCTATGAGAGCCATACGGGGATCATCGTTGACCGGCATCTCGCCGCACCCTGGCTGCCCGCCCTGGAACACCAGTTTGAAAAAACCCCATATTTGGAATTCGGCTGGGGTGATCTGGACTGGTACCAAGCAGAGGAAAAGACCAGCGGATTGGGGTTTAGTGCGCTGTTCAGCTCGACCGATTCGGGTCTATGGGTATGGTCGGTACCCGTGAAGCCGGATGAATTATTTAAAGACACCATCATTACTCCCTTCACCCTCACGGAAGAGGGCTTTGTCCGATTGGTGCGGTTCATCAATGACACCTTTGCACTTGATCGGAAAAACCGGCCCCAGGTGCTGAAAACAGGGATGTTCAAGGATGGCGAATACCGGATCTATCTGGCCAAGGGCGAGTACCATGCTTTCAGGAACTGTAACCACTGGACAGCCGAAGCATTGGAGCGGGCCGGCTTTTCCACCGGATTCTTCGACCATTACAGCAGTGATGCATTCCTTGGCACCGTCAAGTCTGCTCAGCAGAACCTGCGCTGAACCCGCCACGGAGAATGACAATAGGATGGCTGTTCTTTGATGATATCTCCGTGTCATCTTTTTGACAGTCGGCAAAAAAAGAGCATCGTTGCTCCAATCCTGATCCAGCGTCCGTCTACACCCATATGCCAGTCTGTTCTGGCCATTCTTGGGAAAAAGGCCCCCTCGATCGTCATTTCATTGCACCTGTCACCTGCCAAAACCGGTTGAAAAAGGAAATTCCAGGCGGTGATGATCCTCTTAACTGTCTGAAATTCCTTGTTCCCATGTGGAATTCACGCAATTTTTTCCATGGCGCGTGGGCGCATCGGCTCACGCTTTTTAGTCCTTTGTTACCGGATGGCCAAAGAGGTGTTTGTGATACTTAAACATGCCATTCCCCGTGATTGAAACTCTATGGCACAGTCCTTGCTTTCATATGCGGAAAACCCGAAGTCTTTCCCGGATGCTGAACGGGAAGCAATCCAAAACGTAAAGGCGCCCGATATTTGGAAATGGCAAGAAACCGACATAAGATTCTGGTTGTCGATGACGATTGGCTCACGCGGCACCAGACCGAGAGCATGCTCACGGATCTGGGGTATCAGGTGGTGGGGCAGGCTGAGACGGGTGCCGAAGCCGTTGACATGGCGCGGGACCTGAAACTCGATCTGATTCTAATGGATGTGATGATGCCGGGGGACCTGAACGGCATCGAAGCCGCCAGGAAGATAAAGGCGGAATCCAATACGCCCGTTGTATTCATATCCGGCTACGGCGACCCGGAGATCATTGATGAGGCAAAAAAGATCGAGCCCTTCGGTTACATCATGAAACCCTTTGATCGGGCTGAACTGCAGGCGTTTGTTGAAATTGCTCTCTTTAAGAGCAAAATGGAAAGGCGTCTGGAAGAGAAAAACCGTCAACTGCGGCAGATGAACATGTCTCTCATAAATGAGGTCATCCGTCGAAACCGAGCCGAAGAGGCGGTCCGGCAGAGCCATAAGGCCCTGTCAAATTCCCAACGTATCGCCAGGCTTGGAAGCTGGGAACTGGACCTCAACACACGCATCATTACTCTCAGCGAAGAACATCAGTTGATGCTTGGCAGGGAGGCAACCGCAACCGAGCTACCCTTTGACGAATTCATTCTCGACTATGTTACCAAAAGTGATATTTCCATCATCAAAAAGTGTCTGGACACTGCCCTGGAGAATATTGAAAATCCCGATTATCACGACAGCTTTGAATGTCGCTTGAAGGCCGGTGATGCCGGTGGGCATAAGATCCTTGCCTTTGAAACCCGGTTTATGAAAAAGGGTGTCGTCACAGGTGTGGCCCAGGACATCACTGAACGCAAAAAGGCAGCGGAGGCCTTGCGGCAATCGGAGGAGAAGTACCGAACCATTCTCGATAGTATCGGAGACGGCTACTTTGAAACGGATATCGCTGGGAATATAACCTTTTTCAATGAGTCATTCTCTCAAATCCTGGGTCATTCCCATGATGAATTGAAGGGGTCAAACTACAAGGACATGATGGATAGGGAAACGGCCAAGAACATCCATCGCCTTTTCTATAAGGTTTACAAGACGGGAAAACCCGTCAAAGGCATCCAGAGCACGGTTTTCCGTAAGGATGACCGTGAAATAGACGCCGAGGTTTCGGCATCTCTCATGAAAGACGCCACAGAAAAGAGAACCGGGTTTCGAGGGATCGTTCGCGATGTCAGCGAAAAGAGCCGCGTTGAAAGAGCCAAGGAGAAGCTTGAAGAGCAACTCCACCGGGCCCAAAAGATGGCGGCACTGGGAACATTGGTGGCCGGCGTGGCCCACGAGATTAACAACCCCAATAACTTCATCGCCATTAACGCGCCCATTTTGGGCCAGGCATGGCAGAGTATCCTTCCGGTTCTTGAAGATCATTATGCGCATCACGGTGATTTCAGCGTCGCGGGCCTGCCCTTCACGATGATGCGGGAAAGAGCGCCGCAGCTTTTTGATGGCATCTTGGATGGTTCCGGAAGAATCAAAAGAATCGTTTCGGATTTAAAGAGCTTTGCGCGCCCGGAATCTCAGGTTTCCTATGAGCCCGTGGATATCAACAGTGCCGTTAAATCAGCCCTGACCCTCATTTCCAACCTCATAAAAAAATCAACGAACCGGTTCAGCGTTGAATATGGACATAACATTCCGAATATCAAAGGGGATTATCACAGGTTGGAACAGGTTGTCATCAATCTGGTCCAGAATGCCTGCCAGGCCCTTTCAGATAAAAACCAAGAGATCCGGGTGGCCACCGCCTATCGCAAAAGGGATGAAACCATCCTGATCAAGGTCCAGGACCAAGGGATGGGCATTGCGTCTGAATCCTTGCCGAGGATAATGGATCCCTTTTTTACCACCAAGAGGGATGCCGGCGGAACGGGCCTGGGACTCTCGGTGTCATTTTCCATTATAGAGAAGCACAGAGGAGACATGACCGTCCATAGCGACCCGGGCAGGGGAACGACATTTACGGTGGCCCTGCCAGCCAAGGGAAAAAGGGATCGGCTCAAAGTCCTGGTTGCGGATGACGATGATATGGTCAGAAGGACGATCGTCGACATGCTGGAGGAAGAGGGCGCATATTCCATTATGGAAGCTTCCAATGGAATGGATGCCTGCATCAAGTTGGGATCATTTCGGCCCGACCTTCTCATACTGGATATTCAAATGCCGGATATGAGCGGCGTTGAGGTGGCCAAAAAAGTGAAGTCGGATCCTGAGTTCAGCCATACGAAGGTCGTTGTTGTCACAGGTTTTTGGGAGGGTGAGGATGCCAGAAAAATCTCTGAAATGGGGTTTACCAGTTTCTGTGCCAAGCCTTTCAGAATAAAGGATTTTATGGCCGTGATACAGCATGTGCTTAACGGTGGATCCGAAGCCCCGGAGGCGAATCGTTTCGCACCTGGAGTGAGGTGAAAGAATGCAAACAACCGAATTCCCTTCTCTTCCAGTGTTGATGGTGGATGACGAGGAATCCCTGCTCATCAGTTTTGACACGGCGCTTCGTTCGAACGGTATCAACAACATCCTGTTGTGCAGCGATAGCCGTGAGGTGACGAAAATTCTTTCCAGGAATCGGATCGCGATCATGTTGCTTGACCTCGTCATGCCGCACATGTCCGGCCAAGAGGTCCTTTCAAGGGTATCCCGCGATTATCCCGAGATACCGGTTATTGTGGTCACCGGGGTGGATGAAATCGATACGGCTGTCAACTGCGTTAAGTCGGGCGCTTTCGATTACATGGTGAAGCCAGTTGAAATAGGGAGACTTGTTACCAGTGTCAAACGGGCAATCGATTATCGAGCGCTCCAGCGCGAAAATGAGTCTCTGAAAATGCGGATCATGGGGAAAAAACTGGATCATCCCGAAACCTTTTCCAAAATCGTGACGAATAATGAGATGATGTACGGCTTGTTCCAATATGCCGAGGCCACTGCGGACAGCCCCATGCCCGTATTGATAACAGGAGAGACAGGCGTTGGAAAAGAACTTATGGTCAATGCCGTTCACGCCATCAGTGCCTGCGAAGGTCGTCTCATAAAAGTGAACGTCGCGGGTCTTGATGATCATATGTTCGCCGATACCCTTTTCGGGCACAGAAAAGGGGCCTTTACCAGTGCGGGGAGTAGAAGGGAGGGCTTGATTGAACGTGCTGCCGACGGCACATTGTTTCTGGACGAAATCGGTGATCTCAGTCCGGCCTCTCAGGTCAAACTGCTTCGGCTGTTGCAGGACCGGGAATACTATCCCGTCGGCGAAGACACGCCGCAATTCACCAACGCCAGAATTGTCGCGGCCACCAGTCTGAGCCGCGAGGAACTCTTTCAGTCAGACGCTTTTCGCAAAGACCTCTATTACAGGCTTCAAACCCATCACCTGCACGTACCTCCCCTCAGGGAGCGAATTGGAGACATAGAGGTCCTCCTCCCTCATTTCCTTGAAAAGGCCTCCCGTAAACTGGGAAAGGAGGTGCCGACCCCGCCGAAAGAGCTCTACACCCTTCTCTCCACATATCATTTTCCGGGAAACGTGCGGGAACTGCAATCAATGGTTTTTGATGCGGTCAGCAAACACAGGTCCGGAAAACTGTCAATGAAAACATTCCTGTCCTATTTGGACGAACGGCGTTCATCTGAAGCTGCCGACACATGGCAGTCGGAGCCCGGGGGGCGTCTTCCCTTCTCCCCCTTTGAGCCCATTCCCACACTCAAGGATTCCGAAGAGATGCTCATCGCTGAAGCGTTAAAACGTTCCCAGGGAAACCAAACCATTGCGGCACGGTTGCTGGGGATTAGCCGGCAGGCTCTCAACAGGCGCCTGAAAGAAAGACCCGGAAGAGTGCTCTGAGCAACTGAAAGGGTGACGCTTTTTTTGCAGTTGTCCAGAATCGGACACCTCACCTAACGTTCCAAAAACAATTCCAATATCAGGAAAACCGGTAAAACTTGTCAGCATTTGTTGCACCCTTTTTTTGAGTGCCAATCTCCGTCTTTCAGCCGATGGGCAGAAGACAATCCCTCTGCCATAAAAAAGAATAAAAAGGCCATCCTATTGTTTGGCCTTATTATTTCTTGGATGACTGCCGCTTTTGAACTTGATGTCAACATTGTTTTTCGCCTTCAGGCAATTCTTGGCACGACTCTTTCAGAGGAAGGAACCGTATTCTCGGTTGCGGGAAGGGCGCAGTCGTCGTGCCTGTCATGATCATCTTTGGCGGGATGACGAATGGCGGATTATCTGTTCTGCTGGAGATCAAGAGAGCCGAATGTATCGAGAAGATAAAGTTAACAACTGCATTTCTTTTGAATTTAGCTCCTGTCGGGAAAAGGTCTATGAAGCCATCGACGATTCCAGGAAATTCCTGGATGAATTCATCACCGAAACGGAAGCGATCGGGATCAAGGTGCTGTTGAGGGAATTGTTGATGAATGCCGTTGTTCATGGAAACAGATTCAACAAAGAACTGCTTGTCAAATGCGCCATTGAACGGGTGGAAGAGAAGCGTTTCAGGGTTTCAGTGGAAGATGAGGGGAAGGGATTCGACCACAGAAGCCTGCAGGATGGTGACCAGGATTTTGAGTTTTCAGAATGCGGAAGAGGATACCTTTTGATTAAGCGGCTGTCCGATCGCATTCAATTCAATGACAAAGGGAATCGGGTTACCGTACACTTTGAGGCCATGATCTGAGAAGTATTCAATTGCTTGTTGCTCGAAGCAGAGAAGCACCGTAAATTCTTTTTTTTTGGAGGATATCTGTCATGTTCAAAAACTTAAGACTGAGTGGAAAAATGTGGGGCCTGACGATCATTCTGCTCCTGGCCATTCTGGTGGTGGCGGGAAGTTCCATCCTGTCGATCAGGAACATTCTTTCCGCCAACAAGGACTACTCTAATGCTGCCAATGCGGATGTTTTCATGGTCAAAAAGGAAGTGGATCATCTCAAT
>JANQDY010000047.1 GCA_028278625.1 Thermodesulfobacteriota bacterium | reverse complement strand
GATGCAGGCAATCATGGTAAGGATAGTGACCCCTAAGAAAATTTGAATTTTCTCTATCCAGTCGACCAGTGTGTCGAATTGCTTCATAGGAAACGACCCATCTCTAAGCGACTCGATTCAAGGAATGCGGTTTAGTGTAACGGGCGGGGATTTGACAAATGACTTCCCCGCCCGTTCCAAAACTACTTCAACTGCCGGATTTGATCGTATAACCCCTTGGTCCAGAAGTTCTCTTTTTCACATGAAGCGGCCAGGCCTGGAATGGTGTCTTCCCAGCTTTTGGTGTCGACATAGATGAATGCCGTACCGTCTGCCATCATTTTCCTTTTGTCCTTTTCAAACTGATCGCCGACTCGATTGGAGAAGTAATCTCCGGCTTCCTTTCCAGCCTCGATGAGAGCCTTTTGAAGATCCGGGGATAGGCTCTGAAAGCGTTTTTCATTCATGGCCATCATCTGAAAATCGTAGTTGAAGTTGAGCATCGTCATGTAGGGTGCTGCCTCATAGAATTTCTTGTTGTAGATATTTTCAGCACAGCTTTCGCCCATATCCACCAACCCCTGTTTCAAGGCAAGGTAGTATTCTCCCCAAGAAACCGGGGTCGGGGCAGCCCCCCATGCCGGCACATATTTTTTGTACATCGGCAAATTGGGTATCCTGAATTTCATTCCCTTCATGTCCGCCAGGGTAAAAATCGGTTTTTTCGCGAAGATGACCCTGGGCAGGCGCCACCAGTTGTAGGATACGATCCGCATATTCCATTTGTTCTTAAGTTCATCGTGGTAAGGCTTTGCAATGGATGATTCCATGAATTGCGCAAGGTGTTCGTGATCCCGAAATATAAAAGGGAGTTGAAGGATGGCGAAATCTTTCACCAGGCGCCCGACCCATGCAAAGGAGCTGCAAAACATATCCTGAACACCCAGCGTTACATTTTCAAGCTGTGCCGGGCCTTTCCCGAGCTGGCCGGCCGGATAAAAATTGACCTTTAATTTTCCGTTGGTCTTCTTCTCAACCAGTTTTGTGAAGTATTCTGTAGCGATGGACACATCGGCGGTGGGCGGGCTTATTCCGCCTGCTTTCAGCACAATGGGTTTGTCTGAGGCCATACCCATCCCCGCCATGCCGATCATCAAAACAATGATAGACGATATCACCACGATCCCCATTCCTCTTTTTCTTGCAATCATCTTAACCTCCTTTGTTCATAGGGTTTGTCGCAATTGTTATTCCATTCGACAACAGTCGGCCTGAATTTACGTCTCGACGATTCAAGCGCAACACCGTAATTCTCTGGTTCTTTGGACGTCGATCTCGAGGGTATCCGGATCGATTTCAACACCATAGACTTCTTTGGCTCGACGCGCACTGATCAGTCCCAGCTTCACATCCAGACGGACTTTCTCCGGGTCCCTTTCATGAGCGTTTCCCCAGCCGCCCCCGCCGGCGGTCTGAATGATGACCTTCTCCCCTGGATGCGCCTCAAAGGTGCTTTTGGATGGAAGCAATTTTCTGGTACCGTCATCGGATTCTAAAAGTAATTTGGAACAGCGGCCGCTGCCGCCCCCGCTTAAGCCATAGGGGCCTTCTGCGCAGCGATCCGTTGAGGCCCTGACAGACATGTCGGTTTCCAGCACCCGGACTTCCCGCGTCATTCCGAATCCGCCCCTGAATTCACCGGCCCCCTCACTGTCCGGAAGCAGGCCGTATTTTTCAACCAGGAGGGGGTACGTCATTTCAATGACCTCTGTAGGCGCATTGCGTGAGTTGGTCATGTGTGTGTGAACCCCGCTGATACCGTCCTGATTAATCGCCGCACCGTATCCGCCGCCGTAGGTTTCCACATATGAAAAATAGCGTTTTGTCCTCGGATTCATTCCGCCGAACCCACACGGTGTCATGGCCCCGGTGCAGGCGGCACACACCCGCTCCGGAATGGCTTGATAAAACGCACCCAGCAGGACATCCACAATACGTTGGGATGTGATGGTGTTGGCAAGCCCCATGGCCGACGGGAACCTTGCATTGACCACACTGTTTTCCGGTGCATCGATCTCAATAGGGCGGTAAGTCCCTTCGTTGGAGGGAATCGTGGGGTCGGTCAGCGCCTTCACAACATAGTAGACACACGCCGATGTGATGCCGTATACGGAATTCACAGATCCTTTTACAGCAGGGCTTGATCCTGTAAAATCGATCCGAATCCTATGGCCGGTGACAGTAACCGTGCATCGAATCGGTATGGGAGCATCCGTCCGCCCGTCTCCTTCAATAAAATCCTCGTACTGATACGTGCCGTCAGGTATCTTCTCGATTTCCCGTGACATTCTCTTTTCACAATAATCGATAAGCCTTGAAATGGATTCTTTTACTGATTCAGCACCGTGCTGCTCGCATACCTCATGAAATCTCCGCTCGCCGATCGTATTTGCTGCAATCTGGGCCATGAGATCGCCCCTGAACTCATAGACGGTTCTCAGATTTTTTTCTAAAATGCTTAATATCTCCTGGTCAATCGCACCGCTTTTTTTGATTTTAACCGGTGGAACGGCGATGCCTTCGTGAAACGTTTCCGTGGCGTTGGGCGGGAGGCTTCCCGCCACTGTTCCCCCCACGTCGATGTGATGCGCCGTGTTGCCGACAATGGCCAAACACTCGTCTTCATAAAAGACAGGGGAGAAGATCATGATATCCGGTTTGTGGGCGGCACCCAAATACGGATCATTCATCATGACCGCATCACCAGGAGAAAGAGACTGGACCGGCAACTCCTTCAATGTGCCTTTGACCGCACATGCCATGGCACCCAGGTGGAGCGGGATATGCTCCGCTTGCGCAATGATATGTCCATCGGGGTTGTAGAGGGCGCATGAACAGTCTCGACGGTCTTTGATGTTGGTCGAATAAGCACTCCGGATGAGGACCGCGCCCATCTCTTCGGTGATCGACTGGTATGCATTTTTCATGACCTCCAGCTTTATCTGGTCAACACCATGCATTCCGTTTCTCCTATGGTTCACTGATTTCGATACAGATATTCCCATAACCATCGATCAACGCCTTATCTTCAGGATGAATCAGCGTTGTCGATCCGGTTTCTTCAATCACGGCCGGTCCCGCAATGCAATTTCCGGCCATTAACGCATCCCGGTTGTATATATTGGT
>JANQDY010000040.1 GCA_028278625.1 Thermodesulfobacteriota bacterium | reverse complement strand
CACCACAGCCCCGGAGGTGGCTTTCAGGGGGGCGTGATCCTGGGTGCCAGCGTGATTCTCATGGCCATCAGCCACGACATGCGGACTGCCCTTGCCCGCGTCAGCGAAAAAACCATACACATCCTCATGGCGGTGGGGGTGCTCATCTATTCGGGGGTCGGCGCCCTCTGCATCCTTTTGGGGACCAATTTTCTCGATTACGCCAGCTTAAGCAAGGTTCTCTTTACCGATGAAATCGCAGCCCGTTCCTTGGGTATTCTCTTCGTTGAAATCGGTGTGGGAATTACGGTGATGGCGGTCATGATATCCATTTATAACAATCTGAGTTCAGAAGGGCGACAGGATGAGGGGTTGTAGGAAATGAGCGATTTGGTGGTCATGATTGTGGGGAAGTACAATTACTGGCTGTGCATTATTTTGATGATGATCGGCCTCTACGCCATGATTGCCAAGAGAAATCTTGTCAAGAAACTGGTGGGAATGAATATCTTTCAAACCTCCATTATTCTCTTTTACGTATCCATCGGCTGTAAGAAGGGAGCAACCATTCCCATTCTGGAACACCGGCCGGATCACTCGGTTTTGGTGGACGCCACCCACTATATCAACCCGCTGCCCCATGTGTTGATGCTCACCGCCATTGTGGTGTCCGTATCCACTTTCGGCGTGGCCCTGGCCCTGGCCATCAAGGTCTACCGGAAACACAAAACCCTGGAAGAAGATGAGATTCTCATGCAGGTGAGGTCTGAATGAAAGAACATTACCCCGCACTGATTGTCATATTCCCGCTGCTTTTTGCCTTTTTTGTCAGTGGTGCCGCCTGGCTCCGGAAGTCCTTTTGTTTTCCCCTCACCCTGGTGGGCATGGGCCTCTCGGCCATGTATTCGGTCATACTTCTGGTGCAGGTGGCTGCAACCGGCGTGGCGGAATACCGGCTGGGCGGATGGGCCACACCGTGGGGCATCGGTTATCGCGTGGATTACCTAAATGCCCTGGTGGTGGCGATTGTGACGGTGCTGGCATTCATCAATCTCATCGCCACTTTCAGAAACGTGGCAGAGGAAACCCCTGAAAAGGCCGGCTCCTTTTACGCCCTTTACCTCTTGTTCATTGTGGGGTTAACCGGCATTCTGTTGACCGATGACCTCTTTAACCTCTATGTGCTCCTTGAGGTGGCGTCCCTTACCAGCTACGCCCTCATCGGGATGGGGGCTGGGCGCGCGCCCATGTCGGCCCTCAATTATCTTTTCGTGGGGACCGTGGGCGGTTGTTTCTACCTTTTGGGCGTGGGTTACCTCTACATCATGACCGGTTCCCTCAACATGACGGATGTGGCCACGCTCCTGCCGCCCCTCTTTAACAGCAGCGCCATTGTCATGGCGTTTATTTTCTGTTTGGTGGGAATTTCCATAAAGATGGCCTTTTTTCCGCTGCACATGTGGCTTCCCAACGCTTACGGGTTTGCCCCCACCGCATCGGGGAGCCTCATTGCCCCGCTCATGACCAAGGTGATGGTCTATGTGCTCATCCGCCTCATACTAACCGTTTTCGGAGTCGATTTTGCCTTCGTAACGCTCAAGATGGGGGATCCCATGGTATGGCTCTCCAGCCTGGCCATTGTGGCCGGCGCCGTGTTTGCCCTGGCCCAAAAAGACCTCAAGAGGATGTTCTGTTACATTGTCGTTTCCGAAATCGGATATATGATGGGAGGTGCATGGCTGGGCAATAATGCGGGAATGACCGGCGCCATTCTTCACATTTTCAATGATGCCATCATGACGCTTTCTCTGTTCCTCTGCGCGGGCAGCATTTATTACCGCACCCACGGATTGGAACTGGATCGTTTGAAGGGGCTCTTTCAGAAAATGCCGGTGACCATGGCCTGCTTAGTGACGGGTGCACTGAGCATCATCGGCGTACCGCCCACCTGCGGTTTTTTCAGCAAATGGTACCTCATATCCGGCGGATTACAGGCGGGACAATATGTGTTTGTAGGGGCGCTGATATTCAGCTCGCTGATAAATGCTGTCCTCTTCTTCAGGGTGATTGAGATTTCTTACTACGGGGATTTTGAAGACCATCACGGCCATCACGGTCATGGTGCATCCGGAGAAGCGATCATGGACTCACCCTGGAGCATACTGGTGCCCCTTTTGATTGTCTCCGTCCTTTTGATTGTTGCGGGGCTTTTCACCGGGGGGATTGTGGCACGTCTCATTCAACCCATGATAGCGCAGTACGGCTTTTAAAGGAATTCTGGCTGATTAATGGAACCCATCATCTCCATAAAACCTCTGATAGCGGTTCTCGTCTCCATTTGCGTGGTGCCCTTTCTGGTACTCAGCAAACGGCCCAATGTTCGTGAAGCCTGGACATTTTGTGCGGCAGCCATAAAACTGCTGCTGGTCCTGTCCATGCTGCCCCTGGTCCTTAAAGGCGGTCAGATCGTCTATACGCTGGCGGAAGTGGTCCCTGGGGTGGCCATCCGGTTCCGGGTGGATGCCCTGGGAATGCTTTTTGCCTGTGTGGCGGCGCCCCTTTGGATCGTGACCAGCGCATATTCCATCGGGTACATGCGAGGGTTGGATGAACACAGCCAGACCCGCTATTTTGTCTTTTTCGCCCTGGCCCTTTCGGCCACCATCGGCGTTGCCTTTTCAGCCAATCTCCTGACCCTTTATCTCTTCTACGAGATGCTCTCCCTGGCCACGTACCCCCTGGTGACCCATCACCAGGACCAGGAGGCGCGAAAATCCGGCCGAAAATATCTGACCTACATTCTGGGGACTTCCATCGGCCTGGTGCTCCCGGCCATGCTGGCATGCTACTATTTGACGGGCACCCTGGAGTTTTCAGGCCAGGGATTCATGGCCGGTGTTTGTAACCGCGGGATGGCCGCGGTTCTCTTGATTTTCTTCATCTTCGGATTTGCGAAAGCCGGCATCATGCCCTTTCATGGATGGCTCCCCGCCGCCATGGTGGCGCCCACTCCCGTCAGTGCACTGCTCCATGCGGTGGCTGTTGTGAAAGTCGGGGTTTTCAGCATCGTGCGCATTCTGACGGGTGTGTTCGGTACGGATCTTTTGGCGCAGTTCAATCTCGGTGTCATGGTCTGCGCCATTGCATCGGTTACCATCATCGTGGCATCCCTCATTGCCCTGAGCCAGGACAATCTCAAGCGGATGCTCGCTTTTTCCACCATCGGCCAGCTATCCTACATCATTCTGGGGGTGGGGCTCCTCTCTCCCAAGGGAGTGACCGGCGGCATGCTCCATATCGCCATGCACGCCTTTGGAAAGATAACCCTTTTCTTCTGTGCCGGCGCCATATTCGTGGCCACGGGGAGGAAGAATATCAGCGAGATGGTGGGGATCGGCAGGCGAATGCCATGGACCATGGGCGCCTTTTTTGTGGGTTCCCTGAGTATTATCGGTCTGCCGCCCACAGGCGGGTTTCTGAGCAAATGGTATCTGGTACTGGGGACCCTTGAGGCGAACCAGATCGCCTTTCTGTTCGTACTGCTGGGAAGTTCCCTGCTGAACGCCGCATACTTCATGCCGGTGGTTTACAGGGCCTTTTTTCCGCCGCCCGGAAAGGCCATGTTTGAGAACAAGGTCCAGGAGGCCCCTGTTTTCTGTTTCTTGCCGCCGGTGATTACGGCGTTTATTTCGCTGATCCTCTTTTTCTATCCTGAACCTTTTTTCAGGCTGGCGAGTATGGCGGTGCGGCTAATGGGAGGCAATTAGGAGTAGCGCGATGACGGAACACCATGAGGAGAAAATGGAGCTGAGCCACGAGCCCGTCCCGGGGTACAGAATGGCCTTTTTTATCGCCATTACGGTGGGTTCCTTGTATCTGGCAATCGTTCTTTTATTTACGCTCTTTTAGCGCACAAGCGCTTTTTGGGCTTTTGCGCCTTGCGCTTCCAAAACAATGAATCCGGAGGAATTCCATGTCGGAACAGCAAAGGGAATCCGGGACCAAAGTAGCATCCGGGCTAAGACCCGAAAAAAAGTACCTTTTTGATGATCCCAAGAACGTCAAGATTCTCCTGGGATGCTTTTATGCCTCCCTGGGAGTGCTGTTGATCATCGAGTTGTTCATCCACAAGCATCCCCATTTCGGCTGGGAAGCATGGCCCGAGTTCTATGCGGTATACGGTTTTGTGGCGTGTGTTGTGCTGGTAATTGTAGCAAAATACTTTCTGAGGCCTCTGGTCAAAAGAGACGAGGACTATTATGACTAGCGCGGTCCCTCCGTTTTTGATTTTCGTTGTGGGGGCACTTCTGCTTCCCTTTATTCCGGCTCGACTGAAGAGTGTGTGGCTCCTTCTGATTCCGGTGGTCGGGTTTGTGAATCTCATGTTCTTGGGGGAGGGAACCCATTTCAAGATCGACTTTATGGACTTTCAACTGGTCCTTGGCCGGGTGGACAAGCTGGCCCTGGTTTTTTCCTATATATTTCATCTCATCAGTTTCATTGCCATCCTCTACGCTCTGCACGTAAAAGACAATCTGGAGCAGATGGCGGGCCTCATGTATGCGGGAAGCGCTCTGGGGGCCGTATTTGCTGGGGACCTCTTCTCCTTTTTCGTGTTCTGGGAAATGCTGACGGTCTGCTCCATTTTCCTGATCTGGGCCCGGCGAACGGAAGCGGCCCTGGGAGCGGGCTTCCGGTACCTGCTGGTTCACGCGGCAGGGGGGCTCTGCCTTCTGGCAGGCATCGTTATCCACGTGAACCACACCGGTTCCATTCAGTTTGATTACCTTGGCTTGGGGGGACCCGGGAGCTATCTCATATTCTTGGGATTTGGTCTCAACTGTGCCTGGCCCATATTCCATCCATGGCTGACGGACAGCTACCCGGAAGCCACGGTTACCGGAACCATCTTCCTGAGTGCCTTCACCACCAAGGTGGCGGTTTACGCCCTTGCCCGGGGGTATCCCGGCACCGAGATTCTCATCTGGATCGGGGCCATCATGACGGGATTCCCCATCTTCTATGCGGTCATTGAAAACGATTTGCGGCGGGTGCTGGCCTACAGCCTTGTCAACCAGGTTGGGTTCATGGTGTGCGGTATCGGCATTGGAACGGCCCTGGCCATCAACGGGGCCGTGTGTCACGCATTCAACGACATCCTGTTCAAAGGGCTGCTGTTCATGAGCATGGGAGCGGTCATGTACCGGACGGGCAAAATCAACGGAACCGACCTGGGCGGACTTTACCGGACCATGCCGCTCACCTGCATTTTCTGCATGGTGGGGGCAGCCTCCATCTCCGCTTTTCCCCTTTTCAGCGGTTTCGTGAGCAAATCCATGGTAATGGATGCGGCGGGTGCTGGCCATATGAAGATTGTCTGGTTTATTCTCCTTTTTGCTTCGGCCGGCGTGTTTCACCATGCCGGCATCAAGATCCCCTATTTTGCCTTTTTTTCCCACGATTCGGGCATGCGGCCCAAAGAGGCCCCCCTTCACATGCTTCTGGCCATGGGTATTGCGGCGTTTCTCTGCATCTTTATCGGCGTCTATCCGGCCCCCCTCTATTCACTGCTGCCGTATCCCGTGGATTATGTTCCCTACACGGCCCCCCATGTGGTGGGGCAGACCCAGCTCCTCTTTTTCTCGGCACTGGCATTTACACTCCTGTTGCGGGCCGGGATCTATCCGGCTGAAATCCGGTGTATCAATCTGGATGCGGACTGGATATACCGCAAGGGCGGAAAGCTGTTCCATCGCTTTTTTGACGTGTTCTTAAATGGATTAAACCGCATTTGTGAAGGGGTCTTCGTGGGCGGCATCGCCGCGGCACTCGCTATCCTTGTGAAAGACCTGGCCGCAAGACTTGCCCTGATCGTGATGGTGAGCTTCTGGCTCCTTACGGGGGTCACCGGGGAACGGTTAAAGATGAAAAAACTGAGTCTTTATAGGGACATGATGGGCGGCACGGTCCCCATCGGCGTTGCCGCCGGTGTGTCGACCCTGTTCCTGGTTATTGTTTTTGTTTTGACTTAAAATGGAGTTGATTGACAATGATTCCTTTTGATGAATTGAGAAAAATACTGGTGCTGGAACACGTGAGCGATGCCATGCTCGGAAAGATGGTTCCCTTACTGCAAATGCGCGTTTTCGGCGAAAGGGACGTAATTTTTGAGCAGGGCGACGATGCGGACATGTTCTACATGCTCAAGGAAGGGAAAGTGCTCCTTGAGGTGGATGCTTCCGAGAGCATCAGTGTTTCCCTGGGGGCCATGAAATCCGGCTTTTCACTCGGGTGGAGCTCTCTTTTTCCCGGCACTGCCTACACGTCCACCGCCGTTTGCGTGGAGCCCACCGAGGTAATCGCCATTCCCGGAAAAGACTTTGTCCGTTTGATGGATGAAGACCAGAGTAGCGGGTATGGTATTCTTTGGAAGATTACGGCCATCCTTCGCCGCCGCCTGGGGCGCCGAACGGGCCAGTTTTTGAGGGCCATCGAGCAGCATCCGGACATTCAGAAGGTATTTCAGGCCGATTTTGAAGGTCCGCCGGAATTTTTCGCCAACATATTTGTCAATTCTCCCATCGGCATTTTTATCATTCAGGACGGCAAATTTGTTTTCGCAAACCCGGAGTTCTGCAGAATATCCGGTTTTAAGGAAACCGAACTGCTGAAGATGAAGCCACTGGATATTGTGCAGCGTGACGACAAGGAACATGTGAGGGAAAATTCCATCAAGATGCTGAAGGGTGAAATCAAAACCCCATATGAGCACCGGATCCTCACGAAACAAAACGATGCCAAATGGATCGTCGAGACAGTGATTCCCATCAGCTATGAAGGGCGAAGGGCGGTGCTGGGATACTTCATGGACAATACCAACTGCGTACATACGCAGGAGGCCTTGAGCATCTCCGAAGACAAATTTCATAAGGCTTTTCGATCGAGTCCCGACTGGTTCGTCATCAGCACCTTGGAGGACGGTTTCTACGTGGACGTAAACGAAGCCTTTCTGCGAACCACCGGTTACAGGAAGGAAGAGATCCTGGGCCGGAGAGCCATTGATGTGGGCATCTGGGCCTATCCAGAACAGAGACAAGAAATGCTCAAGACCCTCAAGAATAAGGGGGTGGTTCGCAATCTGGAGGTGGATTTCCGCATGAAATCAGGGGAAATCCGCCACATGCTCTGGTCCGCTGAAGTGATTGATTACGGGGATGAAAAATGCTTGATTGCAGCAACTCGAGATATTACGGATCGGGAGCGAGCCCAGAAAGAGCAATTGGGCCGGGAAAAGCTGGAAGGGGTACTGGAGATTGCCGGCGCCACATGCCATGAAATCAATCAGCCGCTCCAATATATGTACCTGATCTTAAATGACGCCATGAAGGAAGACCCAGGCAACAAACGGTTCCAGGAAATCAAAGAACAGTGTGATCGCATCAAGGAAATCACCGAGAAAATGGAGGGGATCACCGTTTGTGAATCCACCGATTACGTGGGCGGAAAGAAGATGGTTGACATCTATCAGTCTGCCAGAAACGGCGTCTGCAGCATCGACGAAGGCCCCAAATAGAAGCAGGGCGTGGGGTGTATCCACTTTGGCGCCCCATTTTTGATCAACGATTGTATGGTAAATGATATGCTGCCAAGATCCCCCGTATAGACGCCCTTATATTTCCCCGGTTTGCCGGGGTAGATCACGCCCAATGCGCCGGTCCCGGCGCTTTTCCATTCATGAACAGCTGTCCGGTCAGAGTGTCCTCCCAGAATAGATGTTCATCGCATTTTCCGACAATGGCCGGACCGTGACCCGCCTTTCCCCCACTTGAATAACTGTTGGGATATTTGAAGGGTTTTATTTGATATTAACAACAATAAGTTATAAACTCCAGGCCCAGCCGCCCGTATCTTGAAATCGGTCCATGCCACCGGAAAGAAAAGCGACGCCACAATTCCAGCATTTATGAAACCAAGAAGGCCGCGAAAATTTCTTCTCTTTTTTCTTCTGTTTATTACGGTCTGCATCGCAGTTGCCGTTATTTTTCATGAGGTGGTGGTCTACACTTCCAACGCCTACATTCGCGCCAACTGGGCTGCTGTCAGCCCCAGGGTCAAAGGGCATGTCAAAGCGGTTCACGTGAAAAACAACCAACTGGTGAAAAAGGGTCAGTTGATGCTGGAACTGGAGGAATATCCCTACCGGCTGGTTTTGAATGTTCACAAAGCGACCCTGGAACAGGATCAGGCCCAGTTAAAGGTCACGGAGATCAAGTACGAAATGGCCCGGGAGACCCTCAACAGCGTTACCGCGGAATTTAAACTGGCCGTCAAGAAACGGGACCGTTTCAAGGAACTGGTGCGGGAGAAGGCGGTCAGCAAGCAGGCCTACGAAAATGTTGAAACCGAACTGGACAACGTGACCATCCGGCTCACCCAGGCCAAGGAGAACGTGAAGTACTGGATGGCCGCCGTGGCGGAACAGGCCACGGTGATTGACGCCAGCAAGGCCCGGGTGGCTCTGGCGGAGTATGATTTGTCCATGTGTCGCATCTGCGCGCCCAATCCGGGCTTCGTCAACAACATGTACATTCGCCCGGGGGACTATGCGGTTGTGGGAGAACCCATGTTCGGCATCGTGGAAACAACGGAAATCTGGGTGGAGGCCAACTACAAGGAGAGCCATGTTG
>JANQDY010000026.1 GCA_028278625.1 Thermodesulfobacteriota bacterium | reverse complement strand
GAACATGGTGCATCACATCAACACCATCCGCAAGGCCGGCATCAACCCGGTGGTCTGCATCAACCGCTTCTACACCGACACCGACGCCGAGTGCGCCGTCATCCGGAAGGCCGCCGAGGCCGCCGGTGCCCGTTGCGCCGAGTCCAAGCACTGGGAACTGGGCGGGGACGGGGCCCTGGAATTCGCCGATGCGGTCATCGAAGCCTGTGAAGAGGAGAACGACTTCAAATTCCTCTACCCGCTGGAGATGAAGCTGCGCGACCGCGTTGACCTTATCGCCAAAGAAGTTTACGGTGCTGACGGCGTGGATTGGGCCGCGGATGCCAATGCCAAGGCCGAAATGCTGGAAAAAGATCCCAAGTACGCCGACTTCGCCACCATGATGGTCAAGACCCATGAGAGCCTCAGCCACGATAAGACCATCAAAGGGGCGCCCAAGGGATGGCGGCTGCCCATCCGCGACGTGCTGATCTACTCCGGCGCCAAGTTCCTGTGCCCCTGCGCCGGCCCCATCAGTCTGATGCCCGGCACCGGCTCCAACCCGGCCTACCGCCGCGTGGATGTGGATCCGGTAAACGGTAAGGTTACCGGCCTGTTCTAAACGGAACCCTTCAATTCAACAAAAAAAGGGCGATTCATTTGAATCGCCCTTTTCCATGACAATACCTCGCTTGCCAGGAAGACTCATTTTGTGCCAAGCCATCGGGTATGGCACCCCATGACGGTTCTCAAGGAGACGGTGCAATTCCCCAACCTTTCAGGTAGCCGTCAATAATCCTTTGATAGGTACCGTCTTCTTTCATTTCCTTTAGAACCGCATCGGCCTTGTCCCTTAAGGGGGAAAGGTTATTCGCCTTTGAAAAGCCCATATAGGCCGGAAAGGATTGTACCGGTGGTTTCAGCTCCTTCAGTTTGACGGGCGCGTTCCTCTCCGGATTGACTTTTGAATAATAATAGTAAGCGACCCACCGGTCGCTGGGCAGAATATCGAACCGACGCCGTAGAAATTTCTTCATGTTCAAATCCATTTTGGAGACATGCTCGATCTTTGTAATCAGATGCTTGTCAACGGCGGCGTCGAAAGTGCTGCCGTAACTGAACCTGACCAAACCGAATTTGTACTGGTTCAGTTTGGACAGGTCGCCGTCAAAGGTGATCGGAGAATCCTCATGAACAAACAGGGAAATGGTTTGATCCACCAGCGGTTCCTTTGAATAGTCCGCGAAAGCCTCCCGGTCTTTCTTGTGATAAAAGGTGAAAATGACGTCCGTCTCCCCTGTTTCGAGATTCTTCAGGGCCCGCTGAAAGGGATAGAAATCGATTTTTATGGGTTGGTTCAGTCGCTTAAACATCTCCTTTACGATGTCTACGGCGATGCCCTTGATTTGGCCGTTTTCCTTATACTGGAAAGGCGGGTAATCAAATGTGGCGACCCTCAGTTCACCTGCAAAACCCAGCCCGGCTTTGATTAGAAAAGCGATGACAATCAAAGAGGTGAAACGCACTCTGTTCATCAAAAAATCTCCTCCATCAATTTTTCATCGGAAATAAAATCCTCGAAAGAAGCGAGGACAAAGCTGACTTGCTTGGCGAGTCCTTTGAAGCGAAACTTGAAATTTTCCGACCTGTCCACATTGACGACGTAAATATCGGTTTCCGGTCTGAGGCTCTTCTTCAGAATGGCTTTCATATGAATATCCGCTTCCGGCAGAGAATAACCGATAAAGACGACTTTTTTTGCCCTTCTGATTTCTTCCGCGGATTCAATGAACAAACGGGAATTGATGGGATGGGACAGGTCCTTCATATGGGATGGCGGCACCAGCATGGTTTGAAATTCGTTCTTATCACGGGAACACCTTGCATTGGACAGGTGCGCGCAGATGTCGTCGGTGTCGTCATCAAATCCATTCTGCCAATCCGCTTTACTGATGCCAAGGTCAATTCCCTTGTCAAAGGGTGTCAACAGCACCTGATTGCAGCAATTACAGTATTTCCAGTTTAAGCTGCCATGGATCTTGATCAGCTTAATGGCCACGGGCTCCAGATTCTCCAGTGAAAGAATCGGTTCACGTGGGTTTACCCACCAGTTCCTATCGTCGATATCATCACTGTGGTCGTAATTTGACAGGTGGATGCAGTAGTCCAGATACATATTTCTGGGAAACATGTGGAAGAATGCATCTTCGAGATAGGTATCATAGTTTAAGGTAATGGCGGAGATGTTTGTATTATATTGATAGACGGCCTCCCAAAAGAGGCGATAAACCCTGCCGGTAGACGAAGTTGTGGAGGAGACAATCCAGTGGGTCAGTTTTATGAGCGCTTCCTTTATTTCAAGGATGGCGCTCAAAGAGTATTTGCGGTTCAGGCTTTCACGCTTCTGAATGAAATAATCCAAAAAACCGAATACCTCTTCCAAGGTGGGGAAAAAACCGATTGTCTTGTCCCAGACGAAATTGTCTTCGAAAAAATTGTATAGAATGCGATAAACCGCGGAGTTCTTAATCTCGGGGTCTTCCGTTTCAAGCAGCAGTGGAAGAATGTCTTTCTGAAGAGGCGCCCCGTCAGCGTAAGAGGCGCCCGCTCCGAAGACAAAAACCACGTCCCGCTGACTGGGATAGTGAAAAAAGCGCTCCGTATGGTCTTTTGACCTGTTGTCGGTCGGTTTTTCACCCATGAACGCCTGGTAAACCTCGGAAAGGTAGCGTCCGTCTTCCGTTTGCCACGCCATCCAGCCGTTAACCGCACGTTGATCGCCCGCTTTTTCAATGCAATGGACAGCCGCATAACTGATGGAATAAGTCTTTCCTAAGACTTGAATCCCGTTTCTCTGAATATATCCCGTAAACGCATTGTGGCAGCCGGCCTGCGACAGGTATCTGAAACAAACCTTTTGACCGACATTGAGAGAGCCGGCATCCAATAATACCTCAAGGGGCATCTTGCTCGGCGGGATTTTTTCTATGATGCTCATTTCCGATCCATGGTTGGGTAAGGGGGAGGGTGTTAAAACTTCTTATTTTTTGACTCAAACCATACGGGATTTTCTTCTTTGTGTCAACGGCGAAATCGTGAGAGAGCCGGTTCTCACCCTCACTAAGAGGGGTGTTTTCTATTTTGAAATGGGTTCTTCCGCCGTCAGCAGGAATGATCCGTCCGCATCCTCCGCTATTGCGAGACCGAACATGTGAATTGTATCGGTCAGTGGGCGGCCGAACAGAAGATCCATTTCACGCGAGTCGAGGCCCAGTCTATCACGGGCAAGGCCCCGGATATCGTGATCATATTGAAGGATTTTCAGAATCCGTTGAACCATCGGTTCACCCTGGGTTTCAATCTGCTTCACATAATGGGAAATCGTACCGTAACCGCATCTGTTTTCGTGTTCTGATATGAGGCGCAACAGACTGGGATCCTTCAGAATATCCCTTCGTTCGGCTTTCGGCTGGGAAAAAACCTGTCTGAATTCAGTGTCGTTCCAGCAGGCAAGAGCGCGGCACTGGCCGGGCCGATAGGCATAAATCGTGCAGGCTTTCTCTTTGGGATCATAGAGAATGCACCCTTCCCCCCCCTTTCGCTCTCTGATCTTTATGATTTCGTGATCAATGAAATGCATTTCCCCATTAACGTTATCCCGAACCAGTTCCCCTTTTCGAACGGTATAGAGGTATTTTCCATCCAGCAAGCGGTTTCGAAAAAGAGGCAAATCGGTTTTCTGAAGAGACGGCGCCGCAAAAAGGCAGCACCGGCCGCAACGAACACAATGGGTTCTTTGCTCCTGACCTTTGGTTTCTCCCATTTCCGATACCCTCGGTTTGTGGTCTTACTTGAGGCCTGCCACTGCCTGAGCGATGTTGTAGCAGAAATCTCCAATTTTCTCGAAAGCCGTAAGCATGTCCACCAAAATGAGCCCGGGATCCACCGTACAAAGTCCGCTTTGAAGGCGCATGATGTAATTCCCCCGCATGTCTTCCCGCATGGTGTCGATGTCGTCCTCCAATTGCTGAGCGCGCACCATGATATCCTTGTCTTCCGCTTTAATGCCCGCAACGATCAACGCGATAAAGTCTCCGACTTTCTTGCTGATTTGCTCGTAATCGTGTATGCCCCCATCGGAGAGGTGGAGGTTCTCATCAATGAGTTCCTCTATAAGTTCGGCAATGTTTTCAATCCCGTCGCCGGCCCGCTCAAGGTTGTTGGCCATGCGCATCAACGACGCAATCTCCCTCGATTCTTCGAGGCTCACCTCCTTCTGCATAACGCTGGTCAGAAACACGGTAATCTCCTTTTGCAGCGAGTCGATGATGTCCTCCCGTTGTCGCCATTTGGAGAGATCCTCCAGCTTACGCTTTTCCATGGATTGGATCACATCGTTGTACATGATTAAAACCGTATCCCCCATCCGCGCAATCTCCGCACGGGCCTGGGTGATGGCCACCGACGGCGTATCCACATAGCGGTTGTCGATGAATTTAATATGTCGTAATTCTTCCAGGTCGTCTTCCCTTTTTCCGTGCGGGGTCAGCCAAGTGGCGACTTTCACCAGATAGGGAAGGACCATCAGGAAGAAGAGGGCATTCACAACATTGAAGCCGGTATGCGCGTTGGCAATATACCTCGAAATGTTTGGCCGTTGGCCGTCAACCAGCAGGTCGGGGGGGCCCACATCCATCATGTGGGTTGTGACCCACATGATCAGTTTCAGAAAAAGCGGAAAGAATATAATGACGTTTAGGACGCCGACAACATTAAAAAGCGTGTGCGCCCGGGCCGTTCGATGGGCGTTGATGCTGGCGCCGATACTGGCCAGTTCGGCGGTGATGGTGGTGCCGATATTGTCACCCAGAATCAGCGCAACGCTGGCCTCGAAATCAAGGAGCCCTTGGCTGGCCAGTGCCATGGTGATGCCCACGGTGGCACTGGAGCTCTGCAAAATCATTGTGAGCACCGTGCCAACCAGAATGCAGAGAAGAATGCCGGATATGTCGTCAGCGTTAAACTTAGTAAACAGGGATATGAAGGTGGGATGGCTTTTAAGCGGTGCAAAACCGGCTTTCATGGTAGCGAGACCGAAAAAAACAAGTCCGAAACCGAGAAAAATGTCTCCCACATACACCCATTTTCTTTTTCCAATAAAGAACTTCAGCAAAACCCCCAGGGCAATGGCAGGGAGGGAGTAGGAGGTGATCTTAAAGGCAATCAATTGGGCGGTCACGGTTGTACCCACGTTGGCGCCAAGGATAACGCCAATGGCCTGAACAAAACTCAAGAGTCCCGCATCCACAAAACTGACCAGCATCACGGTGGTGGCGCTGGAGCTTTGCACAATGCTGGTGACGAGTGCACCGACACCGCACCCCACCAGGCGATTGTTGGAAACCATGCCCAGTATCTGGCGCATTTTGTTGCCGGCCACTTTCTGCAGGCCCTCGGACATGATTTTCATGCCGAAAAGAAAGAGCCCAAGACCGCCAAGTGACTGGAATATAATCATTTTCATGGGTCGATATTCCTTCTAAAACCGATCGAACACAAAAAAAGGGCCATCCTCAGTTACTGACGTTGAGAATGGCCCCTTTTAGCAGTGATAGACGATCGGGTCAATACATCATTTGAAACGGATTAACCCACCTTAATAATGAGAGCGCCGCCCGTGTCTCCGGCCGCGCATCCGGCCCACATGAAGTAACCACCGCCCTTCATGGCGGTTTCCTCAATGCCTTCAATGATGTTCCGGCCGGCGGTGGGACCCTGGGGGTGCCCGTAAATAAGAGAGGACCCGTAATTGTTAAAGCCCAGATCTTCGGTTCCGGCAGCCTCGATACCGAACTGCTGGGCAAGGTAAAGGTCATTGACCACAAAGGGATTGTGGGTTTTGATGACCTTGATATCACTGATGGTCAGCCCAGCATTTTTGAGGGCCATTTGAGCAGCCGGCGCCGGGGCTGCCGCCATGTACCCCGGTTCGGCCCGGGTAAAACCGTAGGAGATCACCTGAACGGGAACTGAAGGATCCGCACTCAGCTCTTTTGCCCTCTCTTCCGTGGTGACAATGATGGAGCAGTTGCCGTCCGCCGGAAACGTCTGGGCACCGAATGAGAGGACGCCACCGGGAATCACCGGTTTTAGTTTTGCCAGCCCCTCTTTGGTGGTGGGCATGGGGCCCTCGTCCAGTTCCACCAGTTTTGTCTTCTTCCTGCTCAGTTTCACTTCCGCGGGAAACATGTAACGTTTCTGAAAGGCGCGGTCATCTGAAAGGGCCTCCATATATTGTTCGTATCGCCTCAGCACCAGTTCATCGCACTGTTCCTTGGTAAATCCGCCCATTTTTGCCACGTTTTCAGCGGTTTCCACCATTCTTAGCCCCACGTTGGGGTCGCTGTTGAAATTGTCCATCAGCCAGTTTTCGGAAAGAACTTCTCCGCCGGGTCCCTTGGGGTTCGGCCAGATGGTGTGAGGCCCGTTGGAGCAACGGTCCGCCATCAGGGTGCAGCAGTTCTGGTACAGACCCGTTTCCACGCCCATTGCAGCATTGAAAAGGCATGTGGTACTGGTGGTGCAGGCCTGGCTGACGGTCACGCCGGGCATGTGCCCCGCACCCATAATGGCCGCGGCCCAGGTGCTGGCATAGAACTGATGGATCTGGCTGATGGTCACGCCGAAAACCAGATAGTCGAACATCTTGGCATCCCAGCCCTTATGGGCCAACCAGCGCTTTTCGGTGTTGCCGGCAAGCACGATGGAATTTTCGTTGGCCATGCTTCCCTGCCAACGGGTGAAAGGGGTTGAATAATATCCGCCGAACGGAATGAATGCTCTTGTCAACATACGTTTCTTCCTCCAATTATTTTCGATTTACGGATTGGGTTCTATACAAACGGTAAAACCTGATGACCACCATCGTCCACTTTAACGATCACTCCATTTGCCGTACTTCTCCCTCAAAATACGATGAAGGATCTTACCCGTGGGAGTTCTGGGCATTTCATGATCTTTGATAAAATCAATGGTTTTGGGTCGCTTGAACCCGGCCATTTTACCACGGGTGAAATCCATGATCGATTTGGCCGTCGCTTCCGTTTCTTCAAAGCCGTCATTTAGGACCACCACCGCTTTAATGGCTTCCCCCCATTTTTCATCGGGAATCCCGATAACGGCGATGTCTTTGATGGCTTCATGGGCACCCACGGTGCTTTCCACTTCCGACGGGTAAACGTTTTCACCGCCCGTGATGATCATGTTGGCCTTGCGGTCCACGAGGGTATAATATCCGTCTTCGTCCCGCACCACCATGTCCCCGGCGGACGACCATTCCCCGAAAAAGGCTTCTTTGGTTTTTTCAGGCTCTTTCAGGTACTCCTTGAACAGCATGGGTGTTCGGTAAAAGAGTTCCCCCACCTCGCCGTCCGGCACTTCATTTCGATCTTCGTCCAGGATCTTGATGCGATCCGTTCCGAAGATCTCCCTGCCGATGGACCCCAGTTTCTTGAATTGATCCTCGGGCCGAAGCAGGGTTACCAGTCCGCCTTCGGAGCTGCCGTATGCCTCCCACAATTCTGCGTTTTTGAAGTATTCCATAATGGCCAGTTTGAGGTCCTTCCGGGCGGGCGCGGAGGAGATGAGCAACTGCCGAATGGACGATACGTCGATATTGTTCTTTATATCGTCCGGAAGCCCCAGCATCATAATGTAATGGGTGGGAACCAGCGACGTAAAGGTGATCTTGTATTCTTCAATGGTGCGAAGGAGATCTTCAGGATCAAAACTCACCATGTTGTAAACGAAGACCGGAGCGCTCACCAGGGTGTAAGGGAAGGAATAGAAGATGGAATTCACATGGCACATGGGCATCACCAGCATCACCTTATCGGTGGGCAGGACCCCCATGTTAATATCGTTAAGGTAATACTGGCTGATATTTGATTCATGGGTCCTCATGACCCCTTTCGGTCTCCCGGTGGTTCCGGATGTGTACATGATGCACCAGATGTCGGCGCTATCCACCATGATATCCGGCTCCTCCGGAGAAGCATTGGCCAGAAACGCCTCATAGCCCACGTAACCCTCCGGCACGGGGTCATCTCCCATATAGATGTAGCCGTTTTCAGGTATGGGCAGACTGTCCCGAATGCTGTCGATGAGTTCAACAAACGGTGCCTCCACCACAATGGCTTTGCATTCGGAATGATTGACAATGTACTCGATATCCGGCCCTGCCAGCCGAAACATGATAGGCACAACCATCTGTCCGCCCTTTGCGCACCCCGCGTAGACATCCATCCATTCACCACGGTTATAGGCGATAATGGCAAAGGGATCCTTGTGCCCGACCCCTATGTTATGAAGTGCATTTGCAAACCGACACGATCTTTCGTTCCATTGCTCAAAAGTGAATTCCCTGTCTTTATCCTGCCACCCCAGTTTATCGGGATAATTGATGGCATTCATCTTCAACATGGTACCCGCGTGCATCCATTTGCTGATGTTCATGATTGATCCCTCCTCATGCTTTTTGTTTGTTTTCCAGGGCAAAAAGCGCCGCGCCGACAGCACCTGTCAATTGAGGATATTCAGGTACCAGGATCTCTTTTCCAGTGGCTTCTGCTACCATTTGAACCAGATACGGGTTGTGAGCCACCACACCCCCGGTCATGGCAACTCTCTCGGTCAGTGAATCCATTTCAAGAACCCGTTTGATGACGGAATGGAAGAGTCCTTTAACGATATCTGGCACCTTTTTCCCTTGCCGGATTTTTTCAAGAACTTCAGTTCCTGAAAAAACCGTACAATAGCTGCCCAATTCCACCATATCTGTTGACTGGCGGGCAAGTGAGTCCATTTTCTCCAAAGGAATGTCCAGCCGCATGGCCATTTCCTCCAGGAAAGCCCCGGTTCCGGCGGCACACTTCCGGTTCATCTTAAAACTGAGACGGCGGCCCGCCGCGTCAATCCTGATGATTTTGTTATCTTGGCCGCCAATGTCGATAATGGTCATGGCCAAAGGGAAGTAATGGTAGCACCCCTTGGCGTGGCATCCGATTTCCGTTTTGGTTTCGGTGCTGAACGAGACATTCTTTCTGCCATAGCCCGTGGAAACACAATGGGCGATATCTTCTTCATGTGCCCCGGCCATCAACAATGCGTCATTCAATCCCTTCCGGGCGGTTTCGCCGAAGTCGGTGCCCGATTTGTGCACCGAACGTCCCAGGAGTTGACGCCCATGGTTGATGATGGCCACCTTGGTCCTGGAAGCCCCGATGTCAACTCCCGCAAAGAGCCTGTTCTTCATTGAAACCTACTCCTCCAACTGCTCAATAAAGGCTTCAATATTGGTTTTGGCCTGTTCCTCCGAATAACACCTGAGATCACACAGATCACCGTTAATGGTAAGGACCGGAATGTCAAGCTTTTGGCTCAACCGCTCCGGCATGCCGTAACGGTTGTTGGAATTGTTGGGGCAGGTTTTGGCGTCATGAAACAGGATGCCGTCGAATCTGTACTTTTCATGACAGTCGGTGATATATTGCTCCTTATAGGGTTCATCTCGCACAATAAAGAGCTCCGTGTAAGCCCGGCCCATGCTTTCAAAAGGCGCGTTCGGATCCAGCTGGTCAAATATCCAGCTGTTGCAGTAGGTGGAGGCCACCACGCAGGTCTTGAGGGACAAGAATTGGTCGGCCAAAGGACGCAGTTTGCCCCAGATGGGCATGCCCTCCCAATAGAGCCGGTGCTTTTCCCCTGCTACCGCAGCGACCCCGTCATCGATCCGCTGCCGCAACTCGGGTAGCAACAGCTCATAGTATTCCACGGCCTCCTTTGTTCCACGGGCCACTACCGCCGGCCCCATGTGGATGGTGGCATCAAAAAACGTCCACGGAGAAGGGATGGCGCCGGCGGATTCGAGACACGCCCGCCAAAGCTCTGAAGTCCTCCTGGAATAGCCGAGGGTCTCTTTGAACCGGTCCATGTCCAGTTTTTCACCGCTGATGGTTTCAAGCGCCGGGACCAGGCCCTCGATCTGACTGGCAATGTCCTGAATCTGAACGGAACCGATGGGGCCGATGTCCCGATGGGTGTGAACGCCGATGGCCGGCACTTTCAGCTCTCTGGCGTACCAGTTAAACCAGTCCTGGACATCGCGACACTGGTTGGTGTTATATACCAGCACGTCGGGTTTGGGCACCGAATCGATGTTGTAGGCCATGGTAAGGGGGCTTTTTTTCTGTAGATAACTCCCCACGTCCGACGTCAGATAGGAGCAGATATCAGGAGAGTATCCCAGGGCATTGGCGTAGGGAATCAGATCCGTGGACATGCGGGTGGCCCCCAACATGGCGCCGTGGTTTTCGGGAAAGTAGACCAGAAAACCCATCCCCCGAAGCAGCTCCGCCGGCCCGACACTGGTGCACCAGGCGATCTTTCTGGAACCGGTCTTTACGGCCTCCTCCAGTTCATAAAAATGGTCCGCCATGAGCTTCTTGCAGGCCTTGGCGGCCGCGATCTTCTTGAAAGAACCCTTGTTTTGCTCCGTCATTTACGACTCCTTCCCTATTCGTCCAGTGTTTTGGCCACCATTTCAGTAATATCCATTACCTTCATTTTCCCTCTTTCCTTCTTGGGAATGGCTTTGACGCCCTTTTTCAGATTGTCCTTGCAGGCGGCACACCCCGAAACGATAATCTCCGCACCCACTGCCATGGCATCCCGGACCCGTTCTGCGGCGATGGCCACGGCCAGGTCAGGATCATTGGCCTGGATTCCGCCGCCGGCACCGCAACAGCGTGCTTTTAGCCGGTTACGCGCCATTTCAACGTATTCCAGGCCCGGCACGCTCTTTAGCACATCGCGCGGCGCTTCGAAGATTTTGAATGCACGGCCCAGATCACATGGGTCATGATAGGTCACCTTTTTCCCAAGATCCCCCTTCAGTTTTATGCGGCCGTCCGTCAGCAGCTTCTTCAGGTAATGGACCGAATGATAGATGTTGATATTCAAATCGCCGATTTCCGGATAGAGTTTGGAAAAGGTTTTGTAGCAGCCGGCACAGGGCGTTACCAGTTCCTTGGCGCCCGTGGCTTCAATCTTTCTAATGAGCTTTTCTCCGTTGGCTTTAAATCCCTCGCGATCCCCCATTAGGAAAAGGGGGAAACCGCAGCAGCCTTCATCGGTGGCCAGGGTGGTGTAATCGACCCCTGCCGCATCCAACGGTTTGATCAGGCTCGGTACCATTTTCATGTCAAGGTAGCTGGGCACACATCCCATAAAGAGCAACGTCTCCGCCTGAGGCCTAAGCTCACTGGCCAGAGCCAGCTTCTTGAGGGCCGGTGGGTAGATGTCGATCCGGTCTTGTGTGGCGGCGGCATATACGTTTCCGGTCTTGCTGATATTGTCCTGCACCGCAAGGACCGGTTCCGGAACGAGACCGTCCGCATAGAGCTTTTCACGGACGCTTTCAACGATTTCATCCACCTTTACCAGGGCCGGACAGAAATAGGTACAGGACTGGCAAGTGGCGCAGGTGTAAAAGGATTCAACAAATTCCTTGGTTGGTTCGACGGTGCCGTTTAAGTAATTGAAGGCCAGTACATTGCGGCCCCTGGCATTTTTGCTTTCACGGTGGGTGATGCTGAAGGTGGGACACCCCAGGCGGCAGAAACCGCAGCAAATGCAGGCCAACAGCTCATTGTCGATGCGCTCCCCAAAAGAGTTGACCCCTTCGGGGTGGTCGATGAGCGGCTGGAAAGCGAAATGATCATATATGTCGTATTTCTTTTTCTCCAATCCCATTTTTCCGGGATTCAGAACATTGTTGGGATCCAGTCCTTTTTTGATGGCGCGCATCACATCCAGGGCCGGCCCCAGCTGTTTTTCAATATAGGGTGCCCGGGCCAGGCCTGTGCCGTGTTCAGCGGTGATGGTGCCGCCCATCTCGAGGGCCAGGTCGGCCAGCTCGTCGGCGGCGGGGCGAAGCCGGTCCCATTCGTCCTTGCTTCGCATGTCGGTGACCATGGTGGTGTGCACGTTTCCGTCGCCGATATGACCGAAGGTGGTCATCAAGAGATCGTATTTTTCGGATATTTCCTGAGCCCGTTTAATGACTTCCGGAATTTTGGTGGGTGGGATGCCCAAATCTTCGGAAATGGCCACCAGACGGTTTCCCGGTTTGATGCGGGAAAGGGTTGGAACCAATTTTCCTCTGGCCGCCATGATTTCCTCTGCCCTTGCCGGATCATCGGACCAGGTAAATTCCTTAACCCGGTGTTTTTCGCAGATGTCGCGGATCCTTTCCATGTCTTTGCCAACGGCTTCCTTTGAACCGTCACTTTCAATGATCAACATGGCCTCGATGCCCGACACATCCCGCTCAATGGCTTCTTCCACCACTTTTAGGCTGTATTTGTCCATAATTTCACAGGCAGTCAACTGAATACCGGATCCGATGATGTCGGTGACGGCGGCCCCGGCCGCGAAGAGATCATCGAAAATCGCCAGGGCCAGGGCATTGCATTCGGGCAGGACCTGGATTTTGACCGTTATTTCCGTGATGATCCCCAGGGTGCCTTCGGCACTGGCAAACACGCGATTCAAATCATAGCCGAAAGCGCTTTTGGGTGTCTTGAAGCCCGTATGTATGACGGTGCCGTCCGCCAGAACCACTTTCAGATCTTTCACGTAATCCCTTGCGGTTCCGTATTTGACCGCCCGGTGGCCGCTGGCATTGGTTGACATCATGCCGCCGATGGTGGCGATGGCTTCGCTGCCGGGATTTGGCGGAAACATCAGGTTCTGCTTTCCCAGTTCCGTATTGAGCTGCATACAGATGACACCCGGTTCCACCCGGGCATAGAAGTTGTCCTTGTCGATTTCAAGGATTTTGTTCATTCGGTGAAGATCCAGCAAAATACCGCCTTCCACGGGGAGAGATGCGCCGGTGGTCGCGGTTCCCGATCCCTGTACGGTCACCGGAACCCGATGTTCGTTGGCCAGCCGCATAATGTCGGCAACCTGTTCCGTGGAGTAGGCAAAAACCACCGCATCCGGGACGCCCTCATGCACGGAAAGATCTCGAGAATTACTCAAGCATTCGATGCGATCATCAAATACATTTTCCCGACCGACGATGTCGATCAATTCTGGTATGATATCCATGACATGACCTCCTTTTTTTTGTCTCAAACAGCGGTTGTCGGTGTTCTTCACGGCAAAAGCATAAAACTTCTGATGGCTATGATTTAGCTACAATGTAACTGAATACCAGCGGTTTGCCGGATTGTCAAGATAAAAGAAGTCCCTTGATCTCAAGGATTCCTGCTGAAAAGTCCTTTGATCTCAAAGCGGTCGAACCACGCAAATGACCGCCGAATCTGCCCGAGCCAGCCGGAGGTATAGATATAGTTGACCATGACACCGCAGGATTCCCGCAGACCCTTGGGGGAAGGGTTGGCCAGGAAATGCACATTTCTTTCGGACACGGCGGCGCCGTTTGCCAAATGAAAGCCGGCCACGGGATCGAGCGGTTTGTCCCGGGACGTCTTTTCATCGGCAATATGATGGTATGCGATCCGGCAGAGCGGTGTTCTGAGATCCTTCTTCAGTTCTTCCTCATGAACCCAGGACGTGTCCTTAAAGAGAGTGAGAAGTGCGGTACAGAATTCCGTGGAACCGTTCCCGCCCCCTTTTTCCATTATCTTCGTCATGGACTTCTTGGTGAAGTATCCCATGATGTCATCCCTTTTGAGGGAAAAACGCGCGTCATTTCCCTCAAGGATCGGTTTAAGGTACCGTGGCCAAAAACCGGGGATCGGGCTCAATGTGACAAATTCCTTGAGCTTCTTGTTTTCGTCTTTGAGATAGGCCACAACCTTTCCAATGAGCATTTTGCCCATTCCAAGACCCACAAGGCCGTTTTGCGTATTGTTGATGGAATAGAAGACGGCCGTATCCGGACGGCTTTCAGCCGGCCGCGTTTCCGGATCCGCCATGATCTCCCCCATGCTGTGGGGAATCCCTTTTGTTAATGCCACCTCAATGAAAATGATGGGTTCATAAGGCATCAGGCGATGGTAAAGGGCAAAACATCTGCGGTCTTTGCCCAAGCGTTGTCCCATCTCTTCAATGCTGGCCATGGGGTGAACAAGATCCCGATCTTTGATGAGGGCAATCTGTTTGAAGGCGGAATTTAGGGTTATTTCCTCCAAATAGAGAAAGCCCTCCTGAAACCACATGTCAAACATAAGGACGATGTCCGAGTCCAAGGGTTCGAGATCGCGGCTTCCATGTCGAATAAGCGATAGCAGATCCCCTCGAAAATCGAGCAGGAATTTGAGTCCCCCGGGGGAAAGGGCGATCTTTTTAAACAGATTCAATCTGGGCGAGTACGCTTGAACCCTCAGCCGTGAGAGGAGTTGGGGCCATGAGGGATCCTCCGGTTCACAGGCGGAGAGGTTTTCGAGAAGGGGCTGCAAATCGGCCGGGCTTATCTCCATTTCGAAGACAAGCGCTTTAAAAAGGGCTCTTTTTTCCTCCTTTTCCATTTGGCCGTAGATGCTTTTAGCGTCTTTAAACTTCTCCTCCACGTCGTCATCTTTCTCGAGAATGACGCGGAATATTCGCAGTATTGTCTCAAGGGGGGTTGCGCTTGGCATGATGGCACCGTTCAAAAAACGTTCTGCAATTTGGTAAATTCAAAAAAATCAAACCGAAGAAAAACAAGCGATTCCTCTTATATCACCGGACGGCCTTTTCGCGCAAGAGCAAGGGGTTTCGGCAAAGAAGCTGAAAATGGTTCAATGAGATTGTTTTGACAAACCTCACTTTACAATTTTCTTTCCGGGTGCTAAACATAGTGGCAAAATTATCCTTAATCCATAACTGAAAACCATAGAGGAAATACGCACAGTTGAGGTGGGTGTGATGATAAGGGTTATTTTTGCTGTTTGCATGGCCATACACTGCTTAAATACGCCGCTTGATGCATTTGGCAAAAGCCGGAAGGATACGCTGGCGGTTTGTCTGGGAAAGGCCAGACCCAAAAGCCTGGACCCTTCGGTGAGCAATACACGCCAGGTATTGACGCTCTACCACAACTGGGGCGATATGCTGCTTTACAGAGATCCGGCCACCGGAAAAATCGTTCCCGGCCTGGCTCAGTCTTACGACATGTTGGAAAATGGCGACATGGTGCTGACACTTCGAAAAGGGGTCAAGTTCCACAATGGGGAAGCGTTTGATGGGGCGGCCGTCAAGTTCTCTTTGGACCTTTTGAAAAGTTCCGGTTCAAAAGTGTCACGATACCTGTCCAAAATCAAGGATGTCGTCATACTGGATAATGACAGGATTCGCATCCAAGTGGCAAAACCGATACCCACCCTTTCCCAACTCATTGCCAATGTGCTTTTTATCTACCCGCCCGGCTACTACCGGAAAGTGGGAAAGAACGGTTTCGGGCGGCATCCCGTGGGGACCGGTCCTTACAAAATGGTTTCAAACAGGGATTTTGAGGAAATGGCCTTTAAGAGACATCCCGATTATTTCGGTGGCCCCAAGGGAATGGCCCGAATACCCAACCTCAACGTCCGGATCATCAAAGAAACAATCCCTCAGATGGAAGCGCTGATCAGAGGGGAACTGGATCTTATCCGATCCGGCTGCGTCAACCCTGAACAGGTGCCTTTCTTGAAACAGGCCGATCAGGTGAGCATAGAAAGCATCAATATCCTGCGGGTCTATTTTTTGGTGATGGATGCCATGGGTCGGAGCGGTCCAACCCCGTTCATGAAAAAGAAGGTGCGTCAGGCGGTGAATCACGCCATCAACCGGGAAAGAATCATAAAAGATGCCTTTAACGGCTATGGGCATTCTTCAGACAGCGTGTTGAGTCCCCTGCATTTCGGTTATGAAGCGAATGTTACCGCCTATCCCTATGATCCCGTGAAAGCCAAAGAACTGCTCGCGGAAGCGGGATATCCGGACGGTTTTGACGTCGATTACTATGCCATCAACAACGAAAGCGCCTCAGAGAGCATTCTTCGGAACCTTGAAGCAGTGGGAATCCGTGCAAGGCCCAAATGGATGATGGGGAAATGGGATCGGCTCTACGGGAAATTCACAAACGGCGAGATCCCGCTGGCCTTTATGACCTGGGGCAGCTATTCTATTTTTGATGGCAGTGCCCTGCTGGACCATTTCTTTATGGCCAATTCTCGCGCCTGTTACGGCACCACTCAGGAAATCACCCGTCTTCTTTCAAATGCCATGGAATGCCGGAAACCGGAGACAAGGCATAAACTGCTCTCCATGGCCCAGAAGCATATTTCCGAAGAGGCCTTCTGGGTCCCCATCTGCGCGGTGGAAGTTATTTGCGCCAAGCAAAAGGACCTTCGGTTTCAGCCGGCCGTGGATGAAATTGACCGGTATTTCCTGGCCGCTTGGCCTTAATCAACAGCGGACGACGGATACATGGTGGACAGGGCCCGGAGAAAAATTATCAGACGTATTTTCTGCTTGACCGTCGTCCTGCTATGGGCCATTGCGCCGAAGGTGACCTTGTGTCACGAGCCACAAAGACCTGCCCAATGGAAGATCACCGCCCTTTATTTATACAATTTTCTCCTTTTTGTGGATTGGCCTGAAGAGGCCTTCTCAAAATCCAAAACCATGCGTGTCTCCATTATCGGGGAACCAAACCTCTATGAGGCCATGAAATCCATGTCCGGGAAGATGATCAAGGGGAAAAGGCTGGAGATCTGTTCAATGGGCCGGCCCGGAGAGGTCGATGAATCCTCTCTCGTCATATTTGTGGGCGAAAAGGGAAAAGACGGCTTAAAGGAACTGCTGAAGAGATTCAGCAATAGACCGGTATTGACGGTGAGCAACAGCGCCGGGTTTGTTGATTTGGGGGGAATGGTCTTTTTGAGAGACCCTGAGGTGCCCCGGAAAAGCAAGGGAGCGCAGAAGCGATTTGTGATCAATCTACCGGCGGTAAAGGATTCGGGTCTCAGAATCCGTTCGAGACTCCTCAGGATGTCGGATATCCTTTATGAGGAAGAGCCGGGCGCGGGCATCGGAGGAAAGGGTCAACACCAGCCATGAAGCACTTCAGAGACAGGCCCATCAAGCAAAAATTCCTGCTGATCATGATGGGAATCAACATGGTGACACTGGCGATGGTTTTTGCGGCATTCGCCGTTTATGACCGATGGGCAACCCGGGAGACAATGCTTGGCCAGACATCCACCATTGCGGATATCCTGGCCTACAATTGTACCGCGGCCCTGCTGTTTGATGATGAGGCGGACGCGCGAGAAACCCTTGAATTTTTGAAAACGAAGCCCTCCATTGTTTCCGCGTGGATCTTTTCGTCCCAGGGAAATCCCCTGGCGCACTATGTAAAGAAGGGGACTCCGTCTCGGAAGATGCCGTCGCCCTTTCAAAAGGGGAGTCCTCTGTTTGAGAACGGCATGCTGCATTTCTACAGGGAGGTGCGTTCTCAGGATAAACGCATCGGAACGGTTTGTCTGCAGTGGGACATGGGAGAGGTGAACGAAATCGCCACCGACCATACCCTGATAGCCGCAGTGGGGCTGCTCTTTTCCCTGATTTTCTCTTTTCTCCTTTCAATGAGGCTTCAAAAAACAATTGCCGCTCCCATTACCGAGCTGGCGTCCTTGTCCAGGGCGGTTTCAGAGCAAAAAGACTATACCATGCGGGCCACGAAACACGGGAGCGATGAAATCGGCTCCCTGGTGGATGACTTTAACGAGATGCTGCACCAGATCGAACGGCAAAATGCTTCCTTGGTGAAGGCCAGCAATAGTGCCAGAGAGTCGGCCCAGGAAGCGCTTCGCCTGGCCGAGCGTGTCACACAGACCAATATGCGGCTTGAAAATGAGATCAGAATTCGAAAGGGTGTGGAAGAGACGCTTCAGAAACATCGGGAGAGTCTGGAGTCAAAAGTACTCGAGAGAACATCGGAACTGCGCAAAGCCAACCACCAACTCAAGAATGAAGTGGAGGACCGGCTTAAAGCGGAAAAGAAGATACGGGAATCCCTTGATGAAAAAGTGCTGCTGCTGGGGGAGATTCACCATCGGGTAAAAAACAATCTCCAGGTGATTTCCAGCCTGATGGATTTGACCCGCCGACGGACGTTAAGCGAGGAAGCCAGAATGGTTCTGGCCGATGCCCGGTCCAAAATCTACGCCATGAGTCTGGTCCACTCCCAGCTTTACCGAAGCGAGTCCTTTACCCGAATCGATATGAGCCTTCACATTCGAAAACTCCTGGGGTCCATGGGGCAGATTTACACGAACACCTATCGCAGGGTGCGCCCCAAGATCGAGTGCGCTAAAATCTATCTTTCCGTAACACAGGCAATTCCCTGTGCCCTGGTGCTGAATGAGCTCATAAGCAATGTCTATAAACACGCCTATCCTGAAGATGCCACCGGGGAATGTCTCATTTTCATGTCCGAAACAGATGGAAACCGAATTCGTTTTCGTGTAAAGGATAACGGCATCGGCATTCCGGAGGATGTGGATATTGAGGGTACGGAGACATTGGGGCTTAAACTGATTCGCAACCTGGTTCGAAAACAGCTTAAGGGTGAGGTGCAATTCAAATGTGATAACGGCACGGATGTCAGTGCGGAATTTCCCATTGACCATGACGATGTGCTGATTCACGGCGGGCCCGAGCTGACCCCTGACGGCCGATTTCCACGCGGCAGGGGGGCATCTCGGGAGAAACACTCCCAGGCAAGAGAAAAAGGAAATGGCGGACCGTGACGTTCTTCTGAAAAATCGCTTTCAGGAAAAACCGGAGAGTATCATCCATCTTCCACATTGGATGCTGGCAGATGGGCAGATTGCGGCATACCTTCGATTGAGCCGGTTGGCAATTGTTGAGGTGGCGGGTCGAGACAGTGTGGCCGCCGCCATTTTGAGCGTTCAAGAAGAAGGATTCACGGATCTGCTTCCCGTTTATGCCTACACCGGAACCGAGTACGGCTCGTGGGCCACCGTGGAGGAAGCGGTTCGCCGTCTGCGCCGGCGGTTGACAGGGACCCGCATTCATGATTTGCTGGTTATGGGTTCCCCCCGTTTCTGGCATGCTCTGAACGGTCGGCTGATCAGTGAAATGATCACCCGGTACGGCTTCTACACGCCGTGCGTGGGTTGCCATCTCTACCTTCACGCCGTTCGTATACCTCTGGCGCGCCTTTTGAAAGCGCCCATTGTTGCCGGAGAAAGAGAACGTCATGACGGAGCCGTGAAAGTAAACCAGACGGCGACGGCTCTGAAAGCCTATCAAAGCCTGGCAAAAGAATTTGATGTGCCATTGCTTTTCCCTTTGCGCCGCATTGACAACGGCAGCGAAATAGAGGAAATTCTGGGGTTTCACTGGAACCAGAACGCGGAACAATTGGGCTGCGTGCTTTCGGGGAATTACATGGATTCAAGAAAGCGGGTGGAAATAACCGAGGAGCGTGTGCGTCCTTTCCTCACGGAGTTTGCATTGCCCCTGGCCTCGAAAACCATTCTGGCCTACGGACGGGGACGGGTACCGAACCACCGTCAGCTGGCATTTGAGGTGCTGGAATCCGTCAAAACCAAAAGCAGCCACCCAAAAGCAGCAGGAATGAAATGATGAAACCTCGACTGGCAATGGGCAATATCTTTGATGACACCACGGAAGTCCGTGAATTTGCGCTCACGCATGATTTTCAAGGTGTGGACTGGTCTTTTGACCTTGAAACCCTTCCCGCCACCCCCCTTGAAGAATCGCGATGGGCTGCGAAGCAGGCGCTTCTGGCGCCTCTGGAAGTGCGTTACCACTGCCCCTTTCTAAAGATCGACCTGGGGCACGATGATCCGATTCAGGCCAAAAAGGCGGATGGCATTTTCAGACGCATCATTCGAATGGTATCCCGTGCCGGGGGCAGGTTTCTCTCGATCCATATCGGTCTTGGACACAGTTCCACGGAGCCCCTTTCCTGGGAGACCACCATTGCCAATTTGAGGAATCTGGTACGGTTCGGAGCGGATCATCAAGTGCGGGTTTGCCTCGAGAATCTGGCCTGGGGATGGACCAGTAAACCGAATCTATTTGAGAAACTGATCCGTCTGAGCGGCGCGGGGATTACCTTTGACATCGGCCACGCGCGGGTGTGCCAATCGGTGCAGAGCCAGCAGTATGACCTTGAGGATTTCGTGTCCCCGCATCCCCACCGCGTTTTTAATGCCCATGTTTACCACGAAGAGATTTCCGGACTCGGCCACGTGCCGCCCCGGCGGATTGAAGAGATCGAGGACCGCCTTGCCCTTCTGTACGGAATCGCATGTCCGTGGTGGGCCATTGAGATCAAGGCACCCCATTCCTTGCTTGACACCAAGAGAATGATGGATGTCTATCTGGCGCAAATGGACCGGACAAGGACCGCGGAAAAGGTCCTCTAGATGGAGCGGATGCCCCCTAAAATCATTCTGGTACTATTGGATGGCCTGGGTGACCGTTCCTATGCCCTTTTGAACCATCGAACGCCGCTTCAGGCGGCTCACACGCCGAACCTGGATCGTCTGGCGGCCATGGGCGGCAGCGGTCTTTTTCATCCTTCCATCATCGGAGAATGCCTTCCCAGTGAAATGGCCCACTATCTTCTTTTCGGCTATGATCCCAAACAGTTCCCGGGCCGGGGGCTGCTTGAGGCGGTGGGATTCGGTGTCCCCTTTGAAGACGAAGACGTGGTTTCCCTGGCCCATCTTTGCTGCGTGAATGTGGAGGGAAACGTGCCGGTTCTGGCGCTCAAAAGAGAAGAGACCCCCTGGGATGAAGATGCACTCGATGCCCTTTACAGGGCGGTGACACCCTTTGATTGGGCGGGAATCAGGTTTCGTCTTCACCGCACGGGCCTAAACGATGCGATTCTGGTGATGAGCGGTGGTGTTTCCAACCATGTGTCGGATTCGGACCCCATGACTGTGGGGCTTGCCATGGCACGGGTCGTGCCCCGATTGGGAAATCCGGAACCGGCCCTGGCGGAGAAGACGGCGAATGCCCTAAATGCCTACCTGGCCCACTGTCACAGGGTACTGACCGCCCATCCTCTGAACTGCCGCCAAAGGAAAAAAGGGTTGCCCATGGCCAATTTTCTGGCCACCCAGCGGAGCGGCCGAAAAACGGCGCAGGTTCCTTTTATGGAGCGGTGGGGCCTTAGGGGCGGATTGATTGCATCCGGCGCCGTATACGGGGGCCTTGCGGGTGAACTGGGACTGGACTTCATGGCGGTGACGGACGGCCCCGATCCCGGGGACGATTTAAGAGAACGCCTGGACATGGCGCTGGAAGACCAAAGAAGGGCTTTTTTCCATGTGCACACCAAATGTCCGGATCAAGCGGCTCACAAAGGAGACCCCTTTCTCAAACGAAATGTCATCAGCGCCCTGGACCGGGGGTTGGACAACCTGATTGCGGCCCTGGACAAAAGGGATGACCTGTTGGTGGCCGTCACCGCGGATCATTCAACGCCCAGCGCTTCCACCCTGATCCATTCGGGTGAGCCCGTTCCGGTGACGCTGGCAGGTTTAACTGTGAGGCGCGATAATGTCAGTGCCTTTGACGAAATAGAATGCGCCAAAGGTTGTGTGGGGAATCTTCGCGGAGAAGAACTGATGCGTCTGCTTCTCAACTACGCTGACGGCGCCGCGCTGGCGGGGCATCGTTTGGGGTCTCAGGAAAAGCCTTTTTTCCCGCCGGTCTACAAACCCTTCATGCTGACCAACCCTTTCGTTTCAGACCCCTGATGACCCGCCGTGAAAACCTTGCGAATCGAAACCGTCGCCCCGGAAGTCAGCCCGTGCATCGGATTTTCCGTATGATGGCGTTATGACAATCGGAAATTCCAGATTGAAAATGGCCCATGGGAAGGTTAGCTTATGAACCGGTAAATTTCAAAAAGACCCGGATTCACGAAAAGGGCTGCATGACGATGCCATTATGCCCATTTATGGAGAATTTCAGTGACAAATAAAACGGAGATTCGTCTCACCGAAACCGTGAAAGGTGCCGGCTGAGCGTCCAAATTACCGCCAGGGGACCTGGATCGGGCACTTTGCGGCATGAACTTTCCAACGGACGGCAATGTGATTGTTGGATTGGACCGTGCGGACGATGCCGGCGTTTACCGTGTCAACGACGATCTGGCCCTGATTCAAACCGTCGATTTTTTTACGCCCATCGTGGATGATCCATACTGGTTCGGGCAAATTGCGGCGGCCAACGCTCTAAGCGATGTTTACGCCATGGGCGGCACTCCCAAGACGGCCATGAACCTGGTGGGATTTCCCCTTGGGGAAATGGATATGTCCATTCTTAGGGAGATTCTAGAGGGCGGGATTGAGAAAATGGAAGAGGCCGGGGTGGTGCTGGTGGGGGGCCACAGCGTGGAAGACCCGGAGTTGAAATACGGATTGAGCGTCACCGGTTTCGTCCATCCGGACCGAGTTTTGACCAAAAAGAACCTGAAAAAGGACGATTGTCTGATTCTGACCAAACCCTTGGGAACCGGCATCGTGAATACGGCCATTAAAGGCGGAATTGCATCTTCGGAGATAACAGAACGGGTAACGCATCTCATGGCCCGGTTGAACCGAACGGCAGCGGAAATGATGATGGGTCATGATGTGCATGCCTGCACCGACATTACGGGTTTTGGCCTTCTGGGGCATCTGGCGGAAATGGTTTTGGATTCCGGATGCAGCGTTCAACTTGATAGCCAATCCATCCCCGTGATTCCCGAGGCCCGTGAGTATGCACGGATGGGGTTCGTTCCCGCCGGCGCCTATCGAAACCGGAACTTTCGTGCGCTCATGACGGCATTTGATCCCGGGGTGGACCGATTCCTTCAGGACCTCCTTTTCGATCCCCAGACCTCGGGCGGCCTTCTCATTTGTGTGGCTCGGGGAGATGCCGAAAATTTGCTGAAAGCGCTCAATTCAGAGGGCGTTCATGATGCGGTGATCATCGGAGAGGTGATTTCCCAAGGGGAAGAGAAGATTTTTGTCCGGCAATGAAGTTAATCCTCACATGAAAAAGAGAAACAAAAAAAGCAAGAATCATAGACGGCGCCGAAGGCGGCGCCAAGGAGCGTGGAATGAGCACTGAAATTGATTGTCGCGGTCTGGCCTGTCCCGCACCGGTATTAAGAACAAAGGAATCGATTGAGCAGGAACGCCCGGAAAATCTCGTGGTTATCGTGGACAACGAGGCGGCCAGGGAGAATGTCACCCGGTTTATGGAACATCAGGGATTTGCGGTCTCCACAACCGAAAAAGGGACGGATTTCCATGTAAGGGGCCAGGCAGGCAGGGCCGTTGACCCGGGAGAAGTACCGGTCAAGGCCTCCCTTGAAGAGGGATTGAAACAGAAAATAATGGTCATGGTTGCCACCGATCGTTTGGGATCCGGTGACGACATGCTGGGTGCCAAGCTGATGGTCGCTTTTCTTAAAACCCTTAAGGAAATGGGCGGTGAGCTATGGCGCTTGGTGTTTGTGAACAACGGTGTCAAAATGACCGTGGACGATTCGGACGTGATGCCGGTTTTAAGGGAACTGGAAGAGGGCGGTGTGCATATCCTGGTTTGTGGCACCTGCCTCAATCATTTTGGCCTCCTTGAAAAAAAAGTGGTGGGGGAGACAACAAATATGCTAGATATAGTAACGGCCATGCAGTTGGCCGACAAGGTGATCAACATTTGATGTTTCAAATTCTGGGTCGGAAGGAAGAGACCATGGGAAGAAGCTTCGGTCCGGACAAGCCCGGGAAAGCGGGAAACAGAGCCGAGCGCGTCGCCCAATTTCTGGAGCGGTCCCGCAAGCAATCCATCAAGGGAGAGGACTACCGGGAGCAGTCTCTCAGGATTCATCCCTGGATTTGTGCCCGTTGCGGCAGGGAGTTCACAAACCGGAATGTGCACGAATTGACGGTTCACCACAAGGACCACAATCACGAGAACAACCCCTCGGACGGCAGCAACTGGGAGAATCTGTGCATCTACTGCCACGACAACGAGCATCGCCGCTACCTGGATCATTCTGAAAGCATGAATGCCGGGTTCGGGGATGAAAAAGAGGCGGCACTTACCCATAACCCCTTTTCAAAACTCAAGGGCCTGCTGGTAAAGGAATAGATCCGATTCTCTTTATGGGCTCAGCGCCACATTCTTTCAGCCTTGGGCTCCCACCCCTCTTAAGACTTTCATCATTGATTATCTTCCCGATTTTTTGTATATTTCCCCACCAAATCAGTTCCACTGGCAAAAAAAGATGGATGAAGCCTTTCATCGGAGAACATTGCTTAGAATAATGATGGATTAAACAGGGGGCAAAAATGGGCAAAAGGAAGGGCGGACCTGCATGGCTTTGGATACTGCTGGTAGTTGCCGGGGCGGCGGCCGCAGGATATACCTGGTATAAATACTCGCAACCGGAACCCGCACAGGAACAGGTGACCGTTGAGGTATCCGTTTCCGAAGAAGAAAGCCCTGGTGAAACCATGAAAAAAGGCCTTCCCAAAGATGTATCCGGCGAGCAGGGGGCAATTTCCAAGGAGCAGGGCCCCACTCAGGTGGCTGACGGCAAGGGTGTGGAAGCCGGAGTGGAACCGGGCGGCCGGTTGCCGGATGCCGTGGATGGTGAAAAGGAAGCGCCTCTAAAACCGCTACCCCCCGGAGAGATGGTGATGTACCAGTTTGAATCCGGCAAACCAAAAAGGGAGGCGATGCCAAAGGGGGTTCCGGATCAGAGAATTCCCCGGGATCGGGTATCGTCCGATGTTCGGGCATCCGCCAATGTTCCCAAGTCTCCCCCGGATCGGAAATCCCTTGAAACAGAGGCAACTCCAGAAGTTCAGAAATCGCCTGCGGCCAAAGGAACGCCTGATGCCGTGAAATCTCCTGAAGTTCAAAGAACCCAGGCAGCGCAGGCATCTCCTGAAGTTCAGAAACCGCCCACAGCTCAAAAAACACCTGACGTTCAGGCATCTTCCGGGGTCCGGAAATCACCTGCAGCCAAAGGAACGCCTCCAGCCCTTGAAACGCCCGGCATTTTGACGTCGCCCGAGGCCCCAAAACCCTCCCGGGAGGTGGCGGATGATGCCTATGATGACCGCGGAAGGCGTTATTGCGAAATGATTGAACAGTATGTGCAGGATTATTTTCAATATCTGGACACAAAAAAGTTCATCCGGAACCTGAAACCGAGCCAGACATCCTATGGCCGTTTTAAACAGGTCATGGGGCGACTGGCGGCCAAACCACCCATACCGGCCGGCGAAGGCGTTGATCCGGCCATCATGGTCAAGAATATCTACTTTTTCTGCAGGGCATTGGATAAAAAGGATTTGAACCTGATCAAGGAGGTGGTTGCCCAGGACCGGGATTTGCTGGAAGACAACATGGGCCTGTTCTTCCAATGGCTGATGCTGGGAAAGAGTTGCCCGAATCCCGGTGGTGTAAGGCCTTCTTTCAATGAGCTCTATCGATATGCGGGGTTTTTTCTGAATACCACCGGTGGCAGGGCGTATATGTTCAGGCGGGGACTGAAGGTCCGACTTCTGGTCTCCTTTTACGCGGTTCAAATCGCATACCAGGCGGACAAAGCCGGAAGAAACCCCTATGGCATTCATGTCCTGCCATACGTTCGGATGCTCACCGAGGAAATGGGAAACTACTCAGATCTGATCTATAAAGAAAACTATCTGAAGACATTGGGCAAAATAAATGCCTACTATGCAAATCGAAGATAGGCAATAAAAATGCGGGGCGGCTTTGGGCCACCCCGCGAAGATTGTTGACCTTTCGCCCCTATTTCACACGACCTTCCCGCCATGCTTGAATGAGCTTGTCATAATCAACGGTAACGCCCTGGGGCTTCTCGTTTTTCAGCTTGGCTTTGGGGGAACCCGGCTTGTTGAGCCATTCGTTGGGATCGATGCAGGGATTCAGTTTCGGGCCGCATTCCTTTTGCGCACCGGCACGCTCAATGCGCTGCAGCACCCTGTCCTGCTCCCGGGCCAGATTGTCCATGGCCCGATCCACGGTCACTTCTCCGGAAACCGCTTCACCCACGTTCTGCCACCAGAGTTGCGCCAATTTCGGGTAATCGGGGACATTGGTTCCGGTGGGGGTCCAGGCCACCCGGGCAGGGCTGCGGTAGAACTCCACCAGACCACCCAGTTTCGGAGCCCGCTTTGTGAACGCCTCGCTTCGAATGTCACTATCGCGAATGGGGGTCAGACCCACCAGTGCTTTCTTGAGGGATGTGGTCTTGGCAACGCAGAATTGAGCGAAAAGCCAGGCGGCCTTTCTGCGGTCGAGGGGGGTGCTCTTCATAAAGGTCCATGAACCGCAATCCTGATAGCCCAGCTTCATCCCCTCTTCCCAATAGGGTCCGTGGGGCGAAGGGGCCATGCGCCATTTGGGTGTTCCGTCCGCATTAACCGTGGGGCCGGGGGCGACCATATCCGGTACAAAGGCCGTATACCAGAAGATCTGCTGGGCCACGTGCCCCTTTGCCAGGACCGGGAGGTAGGTGTAGAAATCCATCCCCAGGCACCCGGGAGGCGCATATTTTCTTAGCCATTCCATGTACTTTCGAAGAGCGTATTTGGCGGCGGGGCTGTTGGCGGCACCGCCGCGGCAGACACTGGATCCCACCGGGGTACATCCTTCGACCCGGATACCCCATTCATCCACCGGCTTGCCGTTGGGAAGCCCCTTGCTTCCCACGCCGGCCATGGAAAGCCACGCATCCGTGAACCGCCAGCCGAGATCGGGCGCTTTCTTGCCGTAGTCATTATGGCCGTATACCCGCTTTCCATCGATCTCTTTGACATGGTCCGTGAAGAATTCCGCGATGTCTTCATAGGCGGACCAGTTGACGGGAACGCCCAGTTCATAGCCGTATAGTTCCTTGAATTTCTTTCTGAAATCCTCGCGCTTGAACCAGTCGTAGCGGAACCAGTAAAGGTTGGCAAATTGCTGGTCGGGCAGCTGATAGATCTTGCCGTCCGGGCCGGTGGTAAAGGATATGCCCATGAAATCCGGAATATCCAGGGTCGGCAACGTCACATCCTTTCCTTCCCCTTCCATGAAATCGCTCAGGGGAACCACGAATCCGTACCGCATGTGGGTGCCGATGAGATCGGAGTCATTGACCCAGGCATCGTAGATGTTCTTGCCGGAAGCCCACTGGGTCTGGAGTTTTTCGATGACATCCCCTTCCTGGATGAGATCAAAGGCCACCTTGATCCCCGTAATCTCCAAAAAGGCCTTGGTGAGTACTTTGGCTTCGTACTCATGGGTGGGAATGGTTTCCGACACCACCTTGATCTCCATACCCTTAAAGGGAGCCGATGCCTTGATGAACCATTCCATCTCCTTCATCTGTTGATCTTTGCTCAATGTGGAAGGCTGAAATTCATTGTCGACCCATTTCTTGGCGGCATCCATCTGGGGGGATGCCCAGCAGGGGGCGCCGGTAAAAATGAGTGCCACCGCCGCAATCACGCAGAAAAAAAATCTCTTCTTATTCATCGCAGTAAATCTCCTTTCGAATCGCTAGGGTTATTGATAACCACCTTACGGCTTTTCCGAACAAAACGCCTGCAAGGTCACAACTCACGGTGAGCTAATGTTCCCCAAGCTCCGATCTAAAAAGGTCTTCACCACCTCCTTTCATGGCAGCTAGAGATTTTGATTGATTTCAACGTCTTTTTTGGCCGCGGAACGCATTGTGCATGGAAAGACCCTTGAAAACTGAAAAGTCTCCTGAATCAGCATGCCATGTGTGCGGACTATCCCCAGATCATCACAACGATAACCCAACACACCACGAGAGCCAGCAGAAGCCAGAGAGAGAGAGATGTAAGGCCGACCCATACAAAGAAAATGTAGACACTGGTTAAAATCCCGATGAAGAGCCTGTCCCCCGGTGTGGTGGGTATGGGCAGAAACCCCCTGCGTTCCAGGGACGGGCTCACGGTCTGCCATATGGTCATGGCAATCACGATCAAAATGATGGTACCGCAAAAGATGGCCGTAGGTACCGTCCATTCCATCCATTCCAGAGTGAACTTCATGGTCGACCCCCTTTATACACGGCCCAGGGCAAAACCCTTGGCCATATGATTGCGCACAAACCAGATCACCATGGCGCCCGGCACAATGGTCAGAATGCCGGCGGCGGCAAGAAGGCCGTAGTCCAGGCCGGTGGCGCTGATGGTTCGGGTCATGATGGCGGAAATGGGTTTGGCTTCGGTAACCGTCAGGGTCCGGGCCAGCAGCAGTTCAACCCAGCTGAACATGAAGCAGAAAAAAGCCGTAACCCCCACGCCCGCCCGAATCAACGGTATGAAAATGGTAATAAAGAACCGCGGAAAGCTGTACCCGTCAATAAAGGCGGTTTCGTCGATTTCCTTGGGAACCCCGGACATGAACCCCTCCAGGATCCACACGGCCAAGGGAACATTGAAAAGACAGTGGGCCAAGGCCACGGCAATGTGGGTATCCATCAACCCAACCGTGGAGTAGAGCTGGAAAAAGGGGAGCGCGAAAACGGCCGCCGGGGCCATTCGATTGGTGAGCAGCCAGAAAAAGAGCTGCTTGTCACCCACAAACTGGTAGCGTGAAAAGGCGTAGGCCGCGGGCAGTGCCACAAATAATGAGATGGCCGTGTTTAAGGCCACATAAATGATGGAATTGACATACCCCATATACCACGACGAATCGGTGAAAATTTTCATGTAATTCATGAAGGTGATGTCTTTGGGGTAAAGGGCAAAGGATGCCAGAATGTCCGCATTGGACCTTAATGACATGTTGAGCATCCAGTAAATGGGAACCAGCAAAAGAATAAAATATATGGCGAGACCGACGTATTTCTTCTTGCCCCTCATACCTTATCCCCCTTTCCAATTCGCTGAAGTGACTGATAAAAAATGAAACTAAAAAGCAGCACGATGACAAAATAGATGAGCGAGAACGCCCCCCCCGGCCCCAGATCAAATTGGAGAAGGGCGATTTTGACCAGATAAATGGAAAGGAAAGTGGTTGAATTTCCGGGACCCCCTCCCGTGAGTACGAAGGGCTCCGCATAGATGAGAAAGCTGTCCATGAACCTGAGCAGAAAGGCGATGGTGAGAACGCCGCGCATCTTGGGTAGCTGTATATACAAAAAGGTTGACCAGGCCGAGGCCCCATCGATTCTCGCCGCCTGATAATAGGCCTCGGGGATGGCCCGCAGCCCGGCGTAGGCCAGAAGGGCCACCAGAGGGGTCCAGTGCCAGACCTCCATCAACATCACCGTGATCCATGCATCGAGCCAGTTGTCCGTATGATCAAAGGGGATGCCGAGCCATTCGTTCATACCCATTCCGAAGAGGCCGATGTCCGGCCGGGTGAAAATGATCCAGATGGTGCCGATGGTATTCCAGGGAATCAGAAGGGGCAAGGCGATGGTCACCAGGCTGGCCGGAACGCCCCAGCCCTTTTTGGGCATTGCCAGGGCGATGAGGATTCCCAGGGGCATTTCAATCAGGAGCACCAGGCCGGAAAAGAGGAACTGGCGCCAGAGGGCATCATGCAGGCGCTTGTCGGCCAGCATTTCCTGAAACCATTCGGTGCCCACGAAAATGGCCTGACCCGGCCCGAAAATGTCCTGAACCGAATAGTTGATAACGGTCATCAGCGGTATGATGGCGCTGAAAGCAACAATGATAAACACCGGCAACACCAGCAACCATGCCCTGTTGTTGGGCCATTTTTCCATGGCAAAATCCTGTCTTTTGTTGAAGGTTACCGTTATTTAATCAGCCATCCGTCTGCAAACAGCCGGGTCCACTGGGGTGGAAAGGACAACCACGCCGTTTTTTCCGGAATGGGCCGATCTTCAGGTACGCTGGCTTTTAGGGTGTTGCCGTCCATTTTAAGGGTCACAATCCGGTAACTCCCCTGGTCTTCAATCATCCTGACATCGGCTCTAACCCTGTCATCTTGCGGTTCTCCGTGGACGCCCAGATACATGGGGCGGATGCCCAGTTCCAGTTGGCCTTTTTTGTCCCGGCCTTTCCCGGCCATTGTCGCGTCCAGTCTGATACAGGTGCCGTTTACGCGGGCGACGTTTCCATCAAGGGTGCATTTCAGGAAGTTCATTCCCGGGCTGCCGATAAAATAACCCACAAAACGGTGTTCCGGGTTTTCAAAGAGCTCCTGGGGTGATCCGATTTGAACGATTTCACCTTCAAACATGACCGCCACCTGGTCGGCAAAGGTCAACGCTTCCACCTGGTCGTGGGTGACGTAAATAAACGTCAGTTTCAGTTTTTCGTGAATTTCCTTGAGCTTGCGGCGCAAATGCCATTTCAATTGGGGATCGATAACCGTCAGCGGCTCATCAAAAAGGATCGCCGCCACATCGCTTCTGACCAGGCCCCTGCCCAAAGAGATCTTCTGTTTGGCATCGGCGGCCAAACCGGCCGCCCTTTTTTTCAGGTACTCGGTCAGATCGAGAATCCCGGCAATTTCAAGGACCCGCTCCCTCACCTGGGCTTCATTGATCCCCCGGTTTCGAAGGGGAAAGGCCAGATTGTTGTAAACACTCATGGTGTCATAGAGAACGGGAAACTGAAACACCTGGGCAATATTGCGCTTTTCCGGCGGCAGGGCGGTGACGTCTTTTTCATCGTAAAAGACGCGCCCCTGACTGGGAACCAGTAGTCCCGAGACAATATTGAGGAGTGTCGTTTTGCCGCAGCCCGATGGTCCCAAAAGGGCGCAAGCGGCGCCATCCTCCCAAACATTGTGGATCCGTTTGAGGGCATAGTCGGTATCGGAAACGGGTTTGGGCAGATAGCTGTGGGCAACTTCATTTAACGCGATACGAGCCATGCTTAACTCCTCACGAATGGGAAACGCTTAGCGCATCCGGCGTGGGTGATGCGGCCAGAACACCCGCTGCATCATAAACAAAAAATCGGGCCGGATTGACGTATAAGGTGATCTTGGATCCGATCTGGACGGAACGAACACCCTTTTCCTGAACCACCAGCTGGAATTCTCCATGAAAGACATGTATGAACGTTTCGGAACCATTGATTTCCGACAATTCCACCGTTGCGGGGATTTCCACATCCCTTTCGGTTCTTCTGCTGAGGAAGAGATGGTTGGAACGGACCCCAAAGGAATACGCTCCCGTGTCGAGAGCTTTCATGTGCTCGGCAAAAGGAATTTCAAGGTCCTGGCCTATTTTGATCCCCTTTTGAGACACAATGCCGGTCAGGAAATTGATGGGAGGGTCGCTGAAGACTTCCGCCACTTTGGCGGTGCCGGGATGATGGTACACCTCCGGCGTGGGCCCTGTTTGCAGCACCCGGCCTTCGTCCAGTACCACGATGTTTCCGCCCAGCATCAGCGCTTCGGTCGGTTCGGTGGTGGTATAAATCACAATGGAATCCCTGGTTTCAAAGATCTCCTGCAATTCCTCCCGCAGCTCCTCCCGCAGCTTGTAGTCCAGGTTGACCAGGGGTTCGTCCAATAACAGCAAGTCGGTTTCCTTGACCAGGGCTCTGGCAATGGCAACCCGTTGTTGCTGACCGCCGGAAAGCTCGTTGGGAAAGCGATCCAACAACCCCTCAAGGTGCAACATCTCTGCGGTTTGCCTGACACGCCGGTCAATTTCCGACTTGCGCACGCCGGAAATCCTTAAGGGGGACGCGATATTTCGATAGATGTTAAGTGAAGGGTAGTTGATGAACTGCTGATACACCATGGCGATGTTCCGTTTCCGAACCGATTTGCCGGTAACGTCGACACCGTTTTCCAGAACGCGCCCCGTCGTGGGCCGGTCCAGGCCCGCCATCAGGCGTAGCAGCGAGGTTTTGCCGGCCAGGGTCCGGCCGAGTAGGATATTGCGCGTTCCGCTCTCGAAATGGAGGGCAACATTATGGATGTGGGTTTCCCGTCCGACCTTTTTGGTAATTCCCTCTAAAGATAAGGACATAATCATATCCTTCTGTAATTGGGGTTCTTTACCATGTGGCTTGGGCTAGGGCCGTATTTATAGCAAATGTTCTCTGCTTATGCAATTAATCGATTCACAAGTTCCGTCCATATTATGAGTGCCGCATATTCGAAAACGCTTCCACCGCCGCATAAGCACTGCTGACGGCCAGTCCGGAGCCGCATTTCATCCGCATCCAGTCCTGGTGGGCCAGTATGGAACCGGTTGCGAAGAGGTTCTTAAATGCCGGTCCCCCTTTATCGTCAAGGGGCCGGAATTGGTCATCGATGTTCAATCCGGCGCGGTTGGCCGGATGTCCGCCGGGATCGAAGAATTGCCGGCAATGCCAGGTTTCTCTATTCTGTGGCTGCTCTACCGGAAGGTCAAAGAGGGTTTCCCGAATGCCATCCCTGTCCGCACGAAGACCCTTGGCCCAGAATCTTCCGGTGGCCAGGATCACACCTTCGGCCCTCAATTGCCTGCGCAAAAGGCCCCTACCGATGTCAAGTCGGAATATCCCGTCCTTTTCCCGCTTCCACGAGGTAATTCTTTCAGGGAAAAAGCGTTCAACACCGGCATCCGCCGCTCCTTTGGAAAGGGCCTCATTCAATCTGAGTCCCGGTACGGAGAGTGGCAATGTGGGAATTTCAAAGATGCCGACACCTAAGGTTCTTGAAAGGTCACCAATCAAACGGTGAGACTTTTCCATGCCGAGTATGGCCGGGAGCCCGATGACTTCTGCATTACCCAGGTGCGGCGCTATGGCTTTTGCCAGCTTTTCAATATTCTCGGGCCTCTCCATGTCCCGGGCCAAAATGTCCCCTGACACCGCGGGACCGTCCCAGGTGATTCCCGCGAGACGCGCGTTCTCCCAACGGAGCTCCGGCCATGTTTCTTTGAGGGCACCCACGATCTGGCCCGCGCTGAAATCGTTGAGTTCCTCAAACCCCATGATCAAACAGGGAGGCCTCTCCTTGAGGGCCCGGACACCCTCCCACATGGACCGGGGCACGTAATAGGTGTTTCGAAGGGTCCCCAGCGGCGTAAGGACCTTTGAATTTCGATCACCGGTTTTCAAGTAGATAAGCCCATTTTCCTCAAGAAAGGAGACCAGCTTTTCAAAAGCATTCCGGATGGTCCCATTTTCCAGTCTGGCATAGGGATGGTTCGGAATATCTTTCCTCAAGGCATCCATGGCGTCCCATGGATTGTCCCATGTCTTTTTCGTTTCCATGGGGTGGATTCCCATGAGGTCCAGATACCCGCTGGCGAAAATGAGCCCGCCGTTAACACCCACCAAAGCGGTCTTAATGCCCTTTTGGGATGCGAAAAGGGCTGCCGACATTCCAGAAAGGCCGCAACCGATGACAGCCAGTTCGCATTCCGTTATGGAGCCGCTAGCCATCTTCGCGACCGTCCCTGTTCAAGAGGGGGTTTTCCAGATTGAAGGAACCGCAATAAAGGGCCTCTTTGAGTTCCGCTTGCATCATCTGGCTGTGCCAGAGGACCGGACGCTCGCCCCGCCATCTTTCCTGAAGGAATTCTTTGAGATCCGCCACGCCGTCGTAAGCTTCAAGACGGCCATGCGCTTCGAGGAAGGCCGAAACCCGCCTGCCGCAAAAGGTGCCCTGACAGGCCCCTTTTCCCACCCGGGATCGAAGGCCGATCTTGTTCAGATTGATTTCACCGCCCGTTTCCTTAAGGGTTTGAACAATATGCTTCACCGCGCTTTCGGGCACCATCTCGCATTCGCAGAGAATGGCATCCCCGGGCGGTTTCGGGTGATCTTTATGGATCCAGCTTTTGGGCCCCAGTAACGGCTCCGTCCACATTCCCGCGTGTGTGAGAGGCAGTGGCGCTTGGTGCGTGATAGAGGAGGACTTAACGCCCAGTTTTTCACAAACGGCGTCCGCGGTTTTCTCGGCCATGAAACGATAGGTGGTGAGTTTTCCCGAAGGGATGGTAACGAAGTTGTTCAATCCGTCGGAAGCATGATCCAGCAGTGTAAATCCACGGCTCACGGACCGGTCATCCAGGGTGGTATCTTCCTTGAGAAGGGGTCGAACACCTGCATAGGCACGGATGAAGCGGATTCCCTTCAAGGCGGGGACCATTTTTGACCCTTCATCCACCATCAAGTCCACCTCCGGGATGGTCGGCCGGACGGCATCGGGAGACGGGGTCCTGATGGATGTGGTTCCAAGGAGCGAAACCGTTCCCCCAGGCACCAGAATATCACCATCCCCGGGTTTTCTGAGCCGGTTGATGATCCGCCCGGTCACCCTGTGCCCGGTCACCAGCAGGGTCCCTTTGGAATAGAGCATGTCGATGGTGATTCCCGCAAGTGCCGCCACTTCTTCCACCCAGGCGCCGGCCGCATTGACCACCTGGTCCGGTTCCACGCAGGTCTCTTTTCCCGTATCCACATTGACCAGACGGACCCGAATGATTCGGTTCTTTTCTCTTTCGATGCCCGACACTTGGGTGTGGGAAAGGAGCGTTGCCCCGAGCTTTTGGGCATGGGCCATGTTCTCAAGGGAGAGTTTGAAGGGATCCACCGCCGCGTCGTCCACCAAGTAGGCGGCAATGACTTTGCTGGATAGTGACGGCTCGATTTCCAGGGCTTCTCTGGGATCAATGGGCCGGCAGGGGATTTCACACGCTTTACAGAGAGATGGAAAATCGGCGGCGTAGGTTTCATCATCCCCTTCCACCGCCACAAAGAGGCCGCCGGTGTCCTCAATGCAGTGGGGCGCCACCTTTTTCAGTATTTCATTTTCCCGATGGCATTCCTTTGCCGCCGCGGGATCGGTGGAGACGTAACGGCCGCCGCTGTGCAACAGACCGTGGTTCCTTCCGGATGCGCCCGCATTAATATCTCCTCTTTCAACAAGGAGGGACCCGACACCCCTGAGCGCCAGATCTCTTGCAAGCCCGGTGCCGGTCACGCCGCCCCCAATGATGAGTACCTTTGTGTGCAATGGCCCCCCCGGCAATAAAGTTGTTCAGTAAAATGATATGGATGGTAGATCAAGAAGAATTCCCTGTCAAATAAAAAATGTGCGATTACGCAAATTATCTTGAAAAATATTTTCGAAATCGAACATAATGGCCCCATGAAGGCCCATTCAGCGCTTCTTGATCCATGATTTATTTAGATACACTTTCAAAGTTTCATTTGTGAACTTTTTCTCCGCCGATTGATTATGTATGGTAATGCTGTTACCATATGATGCGAAAAGCCATAGAAAAAAGGATACCAGATGCCTGAAAAGGGAACCGGCCATTCCGAGCCGAACAAGTCCCGGGGGAAATCGGTTCTTCTGCGGCAAAAAAAGATTGAAGAACTGGTAAAATCACTCGGTTTCGTTTCCATTGAATCATTGGCCAAGACGTTTTCCGTAACACCACAAACCGTTCGGCGGGACATCAACGAACTGGCTGAAGCAGGGCACCTTCAACGCCATCATGGTGGCGCGGGGCTTCCATCCAGCGTCAAAAACGTCGCCTACACGGCGCGAAAAGTCATGAACCTGCCTGAAAAGCGCCGCATTGCGAAACTGTTGGCCAAACACATTCCCGATAATGCATCTTTGTTCATCGATATCGGAACCACCACGGAGGAAGCCGCCAGCGCACTCATTGGCCACAAGGGTCTTCGGATTGTCACCAATAACTTGAACGTGGCCACCGCTATGAGCGAGAATGAAAACTTTGAAATCATCGTGGCCGGCGGCCTTGTTCGCAACCGGGACCGCGGCATTACGGGAAAGGCAACCATCGATTTCATTGAGCAGTTTAAGATTGACTTCGGCATCATCAGTGTGAGCGGCATCGATTGGGGCGGTTGCCTTCTGGATTTCGACTACCAGGAGGTGGCTGTGGGACGAACCATCATTCAAAACTCCCGAAAGGTTTTTCTTGTGGCCGATCATTCCAAGTTCGGCAGAGAAGCCATGGTCCGCCTGGCTGACATCACCGACATCGACGCGCTCTTCACGGACAAAAAGCCAAACCCGGATATGTGTGAAAGACTTCTAAAAGGCAACGTCGAACTTCATATTGCGGCCCTCTAGAAAAAAGGAAAGGTAAGATATGCGGGAAAATTTTACGGACATTTCATTTTTTGCCCTGAACCGGGTCATTGACGTCATATACAGGGATGAGGAAGATATTGGCGATGTCCTCTTCTTCATCGTGTCCCTGGCCACTGAAGTAATGGGGGCCCGGGGGGGCACCCTCCGGATTCTGGAGCAGGGAACTTTTCACCTGAAGGTGGTCTCTTCTTACGGGTTGACCAAGGAATACCTGAATTCAGGGGCCATCGATTTCGGTAAAAGCGTCACCGAAATCCTGGCCGGCGATATCATTATCATCAACGATTTTCAAAAGGACTCACGCATTCAGAATTTGAAAGCCGCGGAAAAGGAAGGCCTAAAATCGGTGATTGGACTCCCCTTTACGGTCAACGAAACCACCTACGCCATTTTGAGAGTCTACTTTGCCACCAAAAAGACGCCAACACAGGATGAAATGAGTTTCTTGAACAGTCTCGGAAAACTGAGCTGCCTGGCCATTGAGCGGGCTGCCATCGGCATCATGCGGAAAACCTGATCCGAGAACCCATGGACGCCTTCAGTTCCTGGCCCGCGGGTTCCCATTAAGGCACCCCAGGACCTCTTTGCCCCAAGGGCTTTTTATACGGACGGTTTTGTTCCGTGATTGTTTCCCTGAAATGATCTCAATATTTCTTTTGGGAAGCCCCGTCTTTTTGGCAAGGAAACCGATAAGGGCCTGGTTGGCTTTCCCCTTTACGGGGGGCGCCGTGAGTTTGATCCGATACGCACCTTCCACTTTTCCCGAAATAGCGCACTTTGAAGAACGGGGCAGCACTTTTACCCGAATGACGGTTTCCGCTTCCTTTCTTTCCCTGGGCAACCGTCCTACCCGCCCATTCGAATTGCCATCTGTGCGAGGCTGTTTACCAGGAAAGACTGGATAAATATGATGGCCAGGATAACGATAATGGGCGAGAAATCAATCCCGCCGAAACTGATGGGAATTCTGCGCCGGATCTGGTAGAGGACCGGTTCGGTGACGGCATTCAGAAAGCGTATAATGGGATTGTAGGGATCCGGGTTGACCCAGGAGATTACGGCGCGAGCGATAACAATCCACATGTAAAGGGTCAGTGCGATGTCAATGATTTTGGCAATGGCAGCGAGAAAGTTTCCGATGACAAACATGATTTTGTCTCCCTTCAGGTTCAAAATGGTGCTTTTGACACAAACCGTTAACCCATGTGTCAATCCGGGTATGTCGAAGCAACCCGTAAGCCGGGTTCTGTTTTTCGAAAGGGTTGCCCGCTTTCGAAACAATGACCATTCATCTAGTCTTGCCGTTGCCGGCAAGATCGAGCGACCTACCCGGGAACTGGAGCGGACCACTCATAACGTTCCCCTATTTGGTCTTGCTCCAAGCGGGGTTTACAGAGCCTCCGCCGTCACCGGCGGAGCTGGTGAGCTCTTACCTCACCTTTTCACCCTTACCAGGCACGCCGTTACTCAGTCAGCACTCCCACGACCATTGGTCTATCCATAAAAGTCCTGATGCGGGAGTATTTCCGTGTAACCGGGTGCCTGGCGGTATCCTTTCTGTTGCACTTTCCTTCCCGTTACCGGGACTGGGTGTTACCCAGCGCTCTGTCCTCTGGAGCCCGGACTTTCCTCCCCCCATGGCAGGCCCATGGGCGGCGGCCATTTGGTTTACTTCGGCATACCCGGCTTAACGCGTGGGACGGCGGTTGATGGCCGGGGGACTGCCTTTGACGGTTTGGGATGCGGTTGTGTTCGGTAAATCAAATCCTCAAACCGTTGTCTGATCCTCTTGATACCGTTCGTCCTCCCCCCAATACATGATTCGCGCGCAATTGGGGCAGCTCATGAGTTTGTCCCCCCGTATCAGCTCATTGAATTTCTGCGGCGGGATTGTCATGTGGCATGTCTGACACACGCCTTTGATAACCGATGTGATGGCGATGCCGTCTTTGCGGCCCCTGAGCATGTCGTATTTTTTGAGAAGGGAAGCATCGGTGGCTTTGCAGCAGCGGTCACGCTCCTTTGCAAGCGCTTCCAGATCCTTGTCCAAAATCTCCATGTCCCTCAGAATCTGCTTCCGGTTTTCTTCAAACTGCTGTTTTAAGGCGTCTGTTTTGTTGCGATTGTCGTTACAGGCGTTTACCAGTTCATCCTTTTGTTCCATCAGCTCAATAACGGTGATTTCCAATGACTCCTTTTCCTGCTTGATGTTTTCGATCTCTTTGAGCGCTGCCCGGTATTCCTTGTTTGAGGCAATGCTGGACAATTTCGTTTCCGCTTTTTTCAAGCGTTCCTCAAGGTCCTGGATCTCTCGCTCGGTTTCACGGCTCAGGCTGTCATGGGACGCCAGTTTGTCCATTTCTTCCTGGAGTTGCGCTTCCGCGGCTTCCAGGGCTTCCTTTTGACGCTGCATCGCCACCGGGCCGTTTCTCTTCTGTGTAAGCTTCTCCTTAATGCGGGTGTCGTAAGCCTGAAGGCCGATCAGATGTTTCATGGTTTGTTCCAATGTATTCACCTCTTGTTTTCACATCTCAGGTCGTGTGACCATGGTTTGTGCACCTTAAGTCGGGAAGTCTAAAGCTGCGGCGCAGCATCTTGAGCCTTTTGGTTATCGGAAAAAACCCTGATGGGGTCTGTCTGGATTTCGTCCGTTAGAACCGCAACTTCCCAACCTTCTTCCTGAATAAATCTCTCCAAATTTCGGCTAAAGATATTAAATGCCAACTGCTCCGTATGGAAATGCCCGCTGTCAATAAGGGCGATGCCCAAGAATGTTGCCTCCAATGCCGCGTGATGGCCGATGTCGCCGGTTATCAGTGCCTGGGCACCCATTTTTGCGGCAATTGACACCATGCTGCCGCCTGAGCCGCCAACCACGGCAATGCGTTTTATTCGATGCTTTCCGGCTTGGCCCGCCATGCGGATGTGGGTTGCGCCAAGCGCACTTTTTAATGCGTTTGACAGGCCCAATAGATCCAACGGCTGGGGCAGATTGCCGATTCTTCCCAGTCCGGCTTCGGGCGCGCCATCATGAGGCTTCAGGACTTCGATGTCCTCGAGCCCCATCAGATTCGCAAGGATGTCGTTGATGCCGCCTTTGGCAATATCCAGATTGGTGTGCGCGGAAACAACGGCAACATTCTTCCTTGCCGCCTCGGCCAGGATTTTACCGGGATAGGTACTGCATTCTATATGTGAAACGGGTTTGAAGATCAGGGGATGGTGAGTGAAAAGAACTTGAGCGTCGTTTTTATGGGTGCGGACCAGCGTGTCCAAGGTGGGATCCAGGGAAGAAAAGACCTTTCTGATTTTCGTCCCCGAATCCCCGATTTGAAGACCCGGGTTGTCCCAAGGCTCTGCCAGCTTTGTGGGCGCAATGCGCTCGATCAATCGCAGAAAATCCCCCACCGTCGGTATCATAGGACGTCCGGCCTCCACCCCTTAATTCAAAAAAGCTGAAGGGCGCATCCCGCCAGAGGATGCGCCCTTCCTAAAGTCTCCATTCCCGCTTCGGGTGAATCATTTCCATACAAAAAACTGCGAAGTTGTCAATTTTGGTGGGCCCACCTGGGTTCGAACCAGGGACCTACCGGTTATGAGCCGGTGGCTCTTCCAACTGAGCTATGGGCCCTCAAGCCATGACCCAAAACATGCCTTCATGGGCTTTTGGGTAACTGGCGTCTGAGTCTTGCAACAGATAACTAAACAGAATGCGCATTCAGCCGGGATTTGTCAAGCAAAAAGCGGCTGCAGGTGCCAGGGCCGGATCAGTTATTGTCCATGAAGCTTTTCAGTTTCCTGCTTCGACTCGGATGCCGCAGTTTTCTCAAGGCCTTGGCTTCTATCTGTCTGATACGTTCCCTGGTTACGCTGAAATCCCTTCCCACTTCTTCAAGGGTATGATCCGCCTTTTCGCCGATACCGAACCGCATGCGGAGCACTTTCTCTTCCCGTGGCGTGAGGGTGGTCAGAACTTTCCTGGTTTGTTCGGCCAGCCCAAAATTGACCACTGCGTCTCCCGGTGAAAGAATATTCTTGTCTTCGATGAAATCCCCCAGATGGCTGTCCTCTTCTTCACCGATGGGTGTTTCCAGGGATATGGGCTCCTTGGCGATCTTCAAAACCTTTCTCACTTTGTCCAGGGGAAACTCCATCTTCTCGGCGATCTCTTCCGACGTGGGTTCACGCCCGTGTTCCTGAACCAGATACCGGGAAGTTCTCATGAGCTTGTTGATGGTTTCTATCATATGGACCGGTATACGGATGGTCCTGGCCTGGTCGGCGATTGCACGGGTGATGGCCTGTCGTATCCACCAGGTGGCGTATGTGCTGAATTTATATCCCCGCTGGTATTCGAATTTGTCAACCGCTTTCATCAGACCGATGTTCCCCTCTTGAATGAGATCTAAAAACATGAGTCCCCGGTTGGTATATTTTTTGGCGATGCTCACCACCAGTCTCAGATTGGCCTGAATCAGTTCCGATTTCGCCCGGCTCGCTTTTTCAAGGCTTGTTTCAACACGCTCCAATTCCGATTTCAATTCCCTGGGCGTCATGTTGGTCCTTTCCCTCACCTGTCTGACAACCCTTCGGGATGCGTCGGCCTTGGCCTTGAGCGACATCAGTACCGATTTCTTCAAGTTAATGGGTTGGATAATTTCATCATCCGCGGCGGATTCGGAAATCTGGGAGACGCACCGGTTCAAATAGCTGATGGGCTTTCCACCCGCTTGCAGCATGCACTCGGCGATGTTTTTGTCAGCGTCTTCCACCACTTTCAGGACTTCCCGGAAACTCTCCAACATCCTTTCAAGCTGCCGTTTTTCAAGACTGAAAGAACTGACAATTGACAGAATCTTCTTTTGGTCTTCCTGGATTTGTGCATTCAGACGATTTCGGGTCTCCTCCGAAGTGCTCCGTCTTACCATCTCACGACGTTTTTGACGAAGGCCGATATTGAGTTCCTGGATCTGATCAATGAGATGAATGAGCGATTCCTTTTTTTCACCCATCTGCATGAAGTTGTCGTCGTCTTCCAGGTCATTGATAACATCTTTGAGCTTGACTTCCGTCTCTCTCAGACGATCTCCCAGCTTGATAATGTGCTCCACTCCGATGCCGCAAGTCAAAAGGGCTTCAAGGGCTTCCTTTTCACCCGCCTCTATGCGCTTGGCAATTTCAACTTCTCCGTCGCGGGTTAAAAGTGAGATGCGGCCCATTTCCTTGAGATACATTTTTACGGGATCTGAGACGCGCGATGCGGTATCCGCCATATCAAAGGAAGCAGCACCCCTGTCTTCCTGTTTAATCCGTTCCTTTTTGGCCTTTTTGCGTTTCTCGATCTTCTTTTTGGTGTTTTCGTCAATGACCATGATATCCAATTCTTCAAACATCATCATCAGGTCATCAATCTGCTCTTCCGAGGAAATGATTTCTTCGGACAGGTCATCATTCAGTTCTTCAAAGGTCACATAGCCCTTGTTCTTTCCTGTGTTGATCAACTTCTTGAGACTGACCATGTCCGCGTTTTTCTCCATCATATGGCCTCCTGAATCATTCAATTTCAAACGGGCCCGCCGCCCTGTGCGTTTCTTTTTGCAATTAAAATATCGTTAATGGCCGTGGCGTCTCCCTTGGCCCTGGTCGCCGCCAAAGCGCTCTTTTGCTCGTTTTTCCGCGCTTTTTCGATAAATTCCCGCACCGCCTGCTTCACTTCTTCATTGGAACAAAAAGCGGGACGGAAACCGAATTCCCGAAGCCAAATGCGGTCTTCCTCGTGATCGAGGCGGGCCTGGATCGCCTCGAAGGTCATGGTTTCCGGTCCCCCGTGCCCGTCGTATATGATATCAACGATCCTTCGGATCGTGGGATCAGTGATCAGGGACCTGCAATGACGGCCCTTAAGGTCTCCCACGGTTTCAGGAAAGTGGAGCAAAAGATTGAGCAACAGACCGTCATCCACGGTTCGATCGGCGCCAAAGGGTGTCATTTGCCCTTTGATGCCATTTCTGAGAGGCCCTTTTGCCGAGGACTGTGTGACGCCCTTGAGTGCCGAAAAGAGCACCGATTCCGCGATGTCCGTTTTTTCGCTCAGTCGCCTGATGTACAATGACCGTTGCGTTTCGTTGCGCACTTTCGCCATTATGGGGAGAATCTCTTCAAGGGTGCTGACTTTGTGTTCAATGTTCCGGTTGCGGGATCCAAATTTCTGATCCACGTAAAAATCAAAGAGGGAAGGGGCCGCATCGATGAATTCCGAAAAAGCATCGCGACCCTTGCGGTTGATATAGCTGTCAGGGTCATCCCCTTTGGGCAGAACAACCGCCTTTGCGGGAAGCCGTTCGTTCATGAAAATGGGCAGTGTCCTTAAGGCGGCCGTTTTCCCGGCGTCATCGGCGTCAAATACGACAATGGCCTCTTTTCCGATCCCTTTGAGTTTTCGAACGGGTGTTTCGGACAACGCGGTGCCCAACGTCGCCACCACTTCTTTGAGACCGTGTTCCACGAGGGCCAGACAATCCATATACCCTTCCACCACGATGGCACGCCCTGTTTCCCGAATGGCTTTGCGGGAAGCGGAAAACCCGTACAAACATGTCCCTTTGTGAAACAGGGGGGTCTCCGGAGTGTTCAAATATTTGGGAAGCGTATCATCCAGGACCCTTCCACCGAAACCGATCACGCGTTCTTTTGGGGTCAGGTCCATGATGGGAAACATGACCCTTTCCCTGAACAGGTCGTAGTAATTCCCCTTTTCGCTGCGTTTCAGAACACCGGCAGCAAAGGCCGTTTCAAGGGACACGCGGTTTTTAAGAAGAAACCGTTTCAGGCCGTCCCAGCCCTTGGGTGCATAGCCCAACCGGAATGATTCAATGATGTCCCGGCTGATGGAACGCTGCTTCAAGTAATCCCGACCCGGCTTTCCTCTCAAGGGGTGTGCCAGCTCTCTTTGAAAATACCGGGCCGTCAGTTCATTGATCCGGTAGAGACGTTCCCTGTCATCGGCCTTTTTCTTTTCCTCCGGCGAAAAGCGCTTTCGAGGGACCTGGATGTTGTATCGATCGGCCAGGTCCTTGAGCGCTTCCGGAAAGGTAAGGCCGTGATATTCCATCCAGAAATCAAATACATCCCCACCCTTCTTGCACCCGAAACAGTGGAACATCTGTTTGTCCTGGTTCACCGTAAAGGAGGGTGCTTTTTCTCCGTGAAAAGGGCAGAGCCCAACAAAGTTCTTTCCGGCCTTTTTCAGCTGAACGTACTGTCCTACCACCGAAAGGATATCGGCTGCCTGCTTTATCTCTTCTTTGGCAGACTGATAGCTTCTCATGGTTCTTCTTGTCATGGGATCCCGGGACGATTCTGCCCTATGCCGTCCGGTTTGAATTCCGGGTAAACCGGGTCCGCCGGTGAAACGTCCTGATCATAAAAATGCCTGCCGGAATTGATCAACCGTACAGGCGGTAAATACAGCGCGATTTTTTTGGGTTACGGTCTTCCAAGGAATCTCTATTTCAAAAACACGGTACTGTCGAAAGGCGTTTGGATGCTTACGGGGATCCATTCAGGTCAACAGCCGCCTGGCGACTTCATTGACCTCTTTCCCTTGTGCTTTTCCCGCCATTTTCGACATGGCTGCCTTCATCACTTTTCCCAGATCCGACGGTTTTTCGGCGGATAGTTCCAGGATGATTTCCTTGAGTATCCTTTCAATCTCTTCGGGTGCCAGTTGTTGGGGCATATACCCGTACAGAACGGCAACCTCTGATTCTTCCTTAAGGGCTAGATCCTCGCGACCGGCTTTTCTGAATTCCGTTGCGGACTCTTTCCCTTTTTTGATCATCGATGAAATGACCCCTTGAATCTCACCTTCCTGCAATTCCCGCCGTTTTTCCACCTGAAGGTTCTTGAGGGCGGTCTTCAACATTCGTAGACAGGAGAGGCGCGCGGCGTCCTTTTCTTTCATCGCTTTCTTGAGATCGTCAATGATTCGTGCTTGAAGGGACATGGTCATTCACCGGTTTGTCAAAAATGGAAATTAACGGTTCCGCATGGGTATCAACTATTTCCAAACATTATGTCGCGCGGGCAAAATGTCAACCCGGCAATTTCATGGGTGCTGGCGGCACGCTTTGATGGCGGCGGCGAGATCGAGGCTGCCGTCATACAATGCCCTTCCGGTGATAACACCCATGACCCCGTCCTCCGCAAGGGGCAGAATCTCGAGAACATCCGCCAGTTGGGAAACGCCGCCCGAAGCAATGACGGGAACCGGGCTTTTTCTGGCAAGGGCACGGGTTGCCGCCACATTGCAGCCGGTCCGCATGCCGTCGCGGTTAATGTCCGTGTAGATGATTGCCGATAGGCCGTCATCTTTGAATTGCGCCGCAAGGGCCGCCGGGGTCAGGTTCACTTCCTCGGTCCAGCCTTCCACCGCAACCCGGTCTTCTCGCGCATCAATGCCCAGAATGATGCGACCCGGGTACAATCGGCAGGCCTCTTTTACAAAATCCGGGTCCTTGTGGGCCACGGTTCCCAGAATCATGTATGTGAGGCCCAGATCGAAATAGGCCCGAAGCGTCTCCATGTCCCGCACGCCCCCGCCCAATTCCACGGGAATGGGGGCCGCCTCAACAATACGGCGGATGGTTTCCCGGTTGACGGGTTTTCCGCTGACGGCACCATCCAAATCCACAAGATGGAGTCTTTCGGCGCCCAAATCAAACCATCTTTTGGCCATTTCGTGGGGCTGGTCCGAAAAAATGGTCTCATCGGACATGCGGCCCTGCCGGAGCCTCACGCATTTTCCGTTTTTGATATCAATTGCCGGAATGATCAGCACTGGTTTTCTTTTCCTTCTGTTCTGGTTTTAACGGTCCCGGCATTTCCCTGACAAGCTTCTCAAGGCCCAGGTCCGACAGTTTTTCGGCGGTCAGCCATGTCCCCGAGCTTTTGACGTAGGTATCAAAATCAAAGAGGTCCGCAAAAAGGGATTGCTGTGTCTTATCAAAGTGCCGCCGCCACATGATTGCACCGTTTGACGGTCGCACGAGGATAAGATCAAATGAAACGGAAGCGGGTCTTTCCGCGGCATAATCGCTTCCCACCCGTTGTTGCCATCGGTAGATATATCCCGTCAGAACCGCATCCGCCCCAAAGGTGTTTCCCACCGACTGCAATCTCTCCAAAGGGGTCGTTTCCATTTTCCTGTCCTTGGCAACGATGCTTGCCAAAACGCCTCTGGCCTGGCCGGGAGGGACAAGTCTCCACTCCTTATGTGTCATGAGTTTTTGGGTCAGGAGCCCGTTCATTTCCCTTACGATCTTCTCATTGACCGGCTCGGAAAGAAAGGCGCTGCCCGTGATGGGGTTCTCCACCATGTTGGGGGCCGGCCCGCTGGTCATGGCCGCCCGAAAGCCCACATCCACGACCTTTTGGATTTCCTGGTTCAGGCTGGATGGATATGTTTTGGGCTTCACGTCCTTTTGGCAGCTCCAAAGAAGAAGGACGCACAGCAAGTTGAAAAACCATAGCCGCTTAACTTTGACCTTTCGGATCGTTCTTTCAAACATGAGCACCTCGCCTGAAAATCCAATTTCCAATGATAAGGATGAGTCAAACTGCTAAAGGAGCCCCTTTGTAGAGGGCGGTTTTCCATTTAGTCGACTTTCCAATCGGGTGGCCATGTCCAAAGCTTTTCCGAATGCTTTGAAGGCAGCCTCAGAAATGTGGTGTGGTTCATCCCCGGAAAGGAGATCGATGTGAAGCGTGATTCCGGCATTGAAGGCCAGGGCCCTGAAAAACTCCTTGATCAGGCCCACATCGAAAGACCCCGTGGTGTTTCTTTTAAATTGCAGCCGGTAAGCGAGGAACGGTCGGTTGGAGATATCCAGAACCACCCTGACCAGGGTTTCATCCAGGGGAACCGTTGCTTCGCCGTACCGTCTGATCCCTTCTTTTCCTCCCAGGGCCTGCTTTAAAGCAAGTCCCAGGCAGATTCCCAGGTCCTCCACGGTATGGTGGAAATCGATCTCCGTATCGCCGCGCCCCTTGATGTTCAGCTCCATGAAGCCGTGGGCCGCGATCTGGTCCAGCATGTGGTTCATGAAAGGGATTCCGGTATCGATGGTGGATGGGGCTGTACTATCGAGGTTGAGGTCCAGGGTGATCGCTGTTTCTTTGGTCTTTCTGTCTATGGTCGCCTTTCTAGCCATCAATCCCTTTGTTTCCTTCAAAGAAGATGGTGGAGATGAGGGGATTCGAACCCCTGGCCTGTACGTTGCGAACGTACCGCTCTCCCAACTGAGCTACACCCCCACTTGAGCGGAAAACATTCTGTCTCTGTGAAAAAGCGGATTTGCCGCCTGATTTCACATAGAACTGTATATTATAAATACGCGAATCGGAAAATCAATATTTTTTTAACCCTCCCCTCTAATTCATTTGACATACGGTCCGATTGTGGTAAAAAAGACGCCAACGCCCCCGTAGCTCAGGTGGATAGAGCACCAGATTCCTAATCTGGGTGCCGCATGTTCGAGTCATGCCGGGGGCACCAGTGATATCAATGCTTTACAAAATCCCAAGCTGATGCCGCCTGTTTTCGAATCCTCTCTAGGTACAATTTAGGTACAAGATTGATGGTCCTGTAAAAAGTAAAACCAATTTAACCATTTGAAATACTTGCGAATAAAATCGCTTTTGCCTTGATTTTCGACTTACATTTTGCTATAGAAA
>JANQDY010000270.1 GCA_028278625.1 Thermodesulfobacteriota bacterium | reverse complement strand
ATTGATTCGTTTTCCCATTTCACTCTCCTTCAACTTTGCTAGCGGAAAGTGTAGGGGAATTTATCTCAGATTCTGTCCGGTTTATTCTGCCCTATGCAGCTAACGGTTTTGATTACACCCATTTGGGCGTCTAGCCTTGATTTTCACCCCCTCAAGCGCTACACTATCCTCAACGGAGGAAATCAAAATTCTTATCAGTTCCTTGTCATGACCTGCGGAGCGGGTTAAGAGTGATAAACGACAAGAGTTCACCGCCGTTGACGAGCTGCCAATTTAATGACTTCGACAACAAGGATATGGATTATGGGAACGGCATGTGGAAATGAACTCACGAACACGGGCATGACGCGGCGCGAAGCGCTTCAGACGGTTGGCGTGATGGCTGCGGCGGTCGCGACGGCCGGGACCGCAACAAGCGCGATGGCGGGCGACAGGGCCGCCAAGACCGCCCGCGCCGCCGCTAGGCCGGCGAACCGCATCAAGGTCAATCACGAGTGGGGGACGCTGAAGGAAGTGGTCTGCGGCATTCCGCATCTCGTCTTCCCGGCCACGGTCCCCAAGGTCTTCTACAACTTCATGCCGGCGAAGGGTGTCGCCTTCTTCGAGAAGAACCGCGGCAAGGTGCTCGCCGAAGCCGAGCCGGAACTGTTTAAGAAGCAGACGGCACAGATGAACGCGGCGGCGGACATCCTCAAGAAGCGCGGCGTCAAGGTCTATCGGCCGAACGCCGTCAACGACAAGGTAGTCCTGAGCTACCAGGAGAATATCTTCCCGCCCAGCATCGCCCAGATGTACCCGCGCGATCCGATGCTCGTGATCGGACGCCACTTCATCGAGACCTCGCTCATGTGGCCGATGCGCCGCCGCGAGCGGTTCGGCATTCGCCCGGTGATCGCCGAACGCCTGAAGCATTCCAACGCGCAGGTCGTCGCTATGCCGCCGGCCTTCCCGGCCAAGGCGGATGCCGAGGGTGTGTACGGCCCCGGACCGTTCATCGAGGGCGGCGACGTCTTCCTTCTCGGACGCGACATCTACGTCGGGCACTCCGGCAACGCGACCAATCTTGCCGGCATTCAGTGGCTGCAGCAGTATCTCGGCGACACCTACCGCGTGCAGAAAGTGCCGTTGTCGAATAAGATGCTGCATCTGGACTGCTGTCTGGCGACCCCGCGGCCGGGCTTGGCGATCGTCTGTCGCGAGGGCTTCAAACACGGTCTCCCGAAGTTCCTCAGCGGCTGGAAGCTGATCGACGTGTCGCTTGAAGACGCCCACACCAAGATGGCGACCAACGGCCTGGTCATCGATCGGAAGACGATCATGATCGCCAGCGGCCTTGACGACCTGGCCAAGGCGCTCCGCGCCGCCGGCCAAACGGTGATCGAAACGCCGTTTGACGACATCTACTTCTACGGTGGCAGCTTCCGCTGCTGGCACCACCCGCTGGTGCGCGAGAGCAAGCTGGAGGCGTAGGGGGCGATGCTGCTGGACGAATGGGAGGCCAACTGAGGTGCCCCAACTCGGACTGGCCGGGTGATAAGACATCCAGAGCACAAAAGCCCTAACGCCAAACGTAAGAAAACGCGGTCTCCGCCGTCTGCTCTAATGGTCTTTTATCTCAGTGTGGGAGATTTTCGTGTAGCGAGCCACATCGCGAAATTGTGGATCAATCTGCCTTTCGCGTTTCATGAGGCCAATTCCACGATTTCGGCTGAATTGGATGGACTATGGATAAACGCTAATCGGAATCAAACGGGTGGGTGCCCTTTATTTGGAAAGGCATGGCCTTGATCTATTGCTTCAGAAACTGCGAAATCTGTCTTGAGACGGCCACAAGCGCTCCTTTTTCGTCCCATATTTCGCCGTCTTCTTCCACGAAGCCGCCGGTTATGAAACGCGTGCGAAAGACACACTTCAGCCACCTGGTTTTGGGAACTGTTCGAATGTTGACCGTCATCTCCAAGGTGGGGACCCAAGCAATGGCACCTTGACTCGCCAGTACCGGAGGTGGAAAAGCATCGAGCATAAGTAAAATCGAAAGCGGATCATGGCGCCTAGCCTCTTTAAATCTGATCCAGCCTTTTTGTTCAGATTTATCAACAAGATCCCCCGACATCCAACCCGCGCAGGCAGGATCCAAACGAATGTCCATACCACGAAAGATCGTGTAATTGGGAATTTCAGGGATGGCGATGCAATCCTTCAGAGAGGCAATGGTGGGGGGGCGTTTTTCGTATCGGTTTTCATTAGAGGCCTCGCCGTCCGCACATGTCCCAAATGCCCGAACCGTTTCCTTGCCATCCTGTTTCAGGATAGCCTCCCAACGCTGGAATTGTCTGGAAGATCCGATCTGTTCGATGGATATGAACGCCTCTCCCGGACAAGAACGGGTAACGAAGTTCGCCGTCAAGATGACGAGCCTTTTCTTTTCGCTTTGCTGCAAAATGGCGTTGCCCAACAATGCCATGAGATACCCACCATCAGGGTTCCCGTTTACAGACCAGTTATCCGCAATGTTTGCAACATAAAAGAAAGGATCCTGAAGATTTAAAGAGATGTCATGATCAAAAAGATGCATGGGGCTGCCGTTTGATATCTCAAATGATTTTTGTCAACATTCCCGATTCTCATCCACAAGAAAGCAGGCAACAGAAATTCCCCGAGATCATGTCCGAAACGCCTGGTGCCTGTCAACTTACATTTTTTTAAGTTTTCCCGTTTAACGGTTCAAGAGACAATAATCAGAAATAGGGTGTCTGTGTCTGTTTAAAAGCGGAGTGACCGGGCTGCCGGCATTCATGGGCCGGAATTTCACAAATACTACGCAGGGGGGAGTGTGAATACTTTGTCAACAACGTCCCTAAGTCCCTTTTCTTCTGATAAAATGCACCCCACAAAAAACCGCGATCAACAGCAGGGTTGTAAGTGTTATCCATATGCCGACCCGGATCGTCCATGGTCTGAACACCAGTTTCACCGCATGTTGGCCTTGAGGGACCTGGACGACTCTGAAGAGATAATTCCCCCGTAGCAGCTCTTCTGGATTGTTATCCACAAACGCATGCCATCCCGGATAATGGATTTCGCTGAAAAAGAGATATCCCGGCCGCGGCGCCACAACCTTGGCGCGAATCTCGTCGGGGCTATGGTAGGTTATTTCGACGGTGCCTTTCCCATTTGACGGTGCATCTTTATCCGTTTTTTGTTCCGGGACAAAAGCCGATCGGGCCGTCTCTTCAAGCAGGACTTTGGCGGTGGGATCAAAACCGGGTTGCGTCATTCGCTCTAAGATATTTAAAGGATTCGGGATTTCCCCGTCCGGTACAAAAAAAGCCCGCGGAAGGCAGGACTCCCTGAGGCGGAAGGTCCCTTTTTTGTGATCGATAACGTATTTGACGTTTAAGAGGTCCATCAGGACGGAATTCCCCTTGGGGTTGAAAAAGAAAGCGACATTGCCCGGCTTCAAAAGATCAGCATTGTACGCCTTGATATATTGGTAATAGGGATGAAGGTACAGGGGATTGTAACCCGCAATTGTCTGGAATCCCAGATACATCTCGAAATTGGGACCCATGGCATTCGGGAGGCTGCCGACTCTGTAAATGCTGTCATCCTTTCCAAGGCTTTCTCCCAGGTTCTTCTTGGTTTTCCTGGCCCATGCGTATCCTTCGTTTCCGTAACGGATACTCCCCCAATGGGTGCCGGTCACATCAAGAATAAAAAGGGCGGAGAGTAAAACCATTAATAAGCCTCTTCTTAAGACCCCTTTGGCCCCCAAGAGGATGAGCAACAGAATGGATGTACACAAAAGCGTTGCCACATGAAATCCATGGACCATCCCGTTAACCGCAAGGTTGGCCTTTTCAGGGATCATCTCATCCAGCATGAACAGGGAAAAAAAGGCGTGGGCAACCGATCTGTTCCAGTGAAAAACCACATCCAGTAAAAGCATCAACAGAACCGGTGCCGCAAGAAAGACTGCCCGTTTGGAGATGGACTCTAAGGACATCTTGAGCAGTCCATCCATCCCTTTTGCCGAAAGGAGACCCAGGGCAAACACATAGAGATATATGATTTTGGCCGGTGCCCTGATGCGATCAAAACCGGGCAGCAAATAGAGAAACCTGTAAATGGGGGTATTGGCGCCCAGTGACAGGAGAAAGGCGCCTAAAGCGAGGATAGCTGCAAAGAACACCACCCTTCGATCAAACCTGTTACGAAAGGAGATGAAGAAGAGCAGCGTGAGGGGAAGAATTCCCACATAGAGATTGTAAAGGGGAATACTCCACGGCACGTTGTTCACAAACCATTCGCCCTTGATATAACTGCCGAAAAAATCGGGAATAATAGCGGTGACGATCCCTTCGGGAGGATAGGAACCCATGGTGACCAGTTCATAGGCGTCAAAAGCGGAGCGAACCGAGAGACCGATGAATTCAATGGCGGGAACCACCTGAATGGCCGCTGTTCCCACGCCGGCCAAGAAGAAAAGGCAAAGGACCGCCGCCGCTTTCGAAATTCCCTTCTTGTTCAAGATGGGGCCGGGAACCATCATCAGGCAGAAAGGAACCGCGGCCATCAACGTATAAAGCCCATCCTGGGGTGAGCCCGAAAGAATCTGGTAGCCCCAAAAAAGGCCGGCAAAGACCGCGTTTAGATAGGAATGATCAGGTTTCAGCGCTCTGTTGAGCAGGCAGATGATCAAAGGGAGCCATATGTAGGCCTGAACCCTGAACATCTGCCCGTCATAAAGGGTGGCCATGATGAATCCGTTGCAGGCAAAGACCATGGCACCCACAAAGCTGCCCCCGTGGCCCGTGCTGAGGGAGCGGAGCAGTGTATACATGAAAAGGGCCGCCAGATTCAAATGAAGGAACATGGTGTATCCGAACGCTTTTTCAGGAGCCATGAACCAGAAAAGAAAATCGAGGGGGTAAAATATGGTGGATTCCAGATGGGCCCAGAAAGGCATGCCGCCAAACACGTAAGGGTTCCAGCAGGGGATGGCATGGCGGGTGTGTACCTCATCAAGAAGGAATTGCTTTAACCCCTGGTAAAAACCGACAAAATCAGACCCGAAAAGGAGGTTTCCATCCAGAAGAACCCCTCTGAATAGAAAAGCGCAGAAGGACGTCAGCAGCAGTGCACTGACAAAATCCATTAAGACTGAATTGGCGCGGCTTGACTCAACTTCCATGGTGCGCTAAAAAACCTCCTAGTTTCGTGCTTCCGGGTGTCGTTCGGGACCCCGGGGGCGTCAATTTTTCACCGATTTCCCGAAGCCTGACGGGAAAGAACCGCCAAATGTCATGAATGCTTCGTCGCGTGTCTCTGAACCGGGTAAGTACATACGGTTGCTGTTGATTGCAGCAGCGATTGCAGGCATTTTTTTTGCCATGATATGGGCCAGGGCATTTTATGGCTCCATGAAGGCCTGGCAAAAAGGAGACGCCTACCTCAAAACAGGCCAGCCCATAAAAGCCGTTACCTTTTTTGACCGTTCTCTGCATTGGTATACACCATTTAACCCCTACATTCAAAAATCCGCCGAGGCTTTGTGGAAGATCAGCAAAGACGCCCAGGAACAGGGGGATCTGCGGCTTGCGCTGATGGCCGCAAAAACACTCCGGCGAGGGTTCGTTGCGGCTCGGAGTTTTTACACGCCGGGACGGGCATGGATTCGGAAATGCAATGTTCGAATCCATGAACTTTTGAAGATCAAAGGGGAGAAAGAAAGTGGTGTAGAAGGAGAAAGCATGGATGTGGCGTCAATCCTGGAACACCCTCAGGTCAGGGGCCCGGATGTGTCATGGTCCGTTCTTGTGCTGGTGGGATTTTTGGGGTGGGTCGGTTCCGCGATAGGCCTGATCATGACGGGGGTTCGATCACATGAAACAGCAGGTCTGTTGCGCGCTTCAAACATCATGTGGGTCCTTTTGTGGGGTTGCTTTTTCACCCTTTGGATCGTCGCCATGTGGAAGGCCTGAGGAATCCTTTTCTGACCCCGAGAAAAACCCCCAAAAAAAGAAAAACGCTCGATGAGACGATAGTCACCCATGAGAAAAACGTGAAATGCTGTGGGCGAAAATGAAATACGATATGGTGTTCTCCGGCATCCAGTGCCACCCCCTGAAAAAGAAGGTCCAGCCACAGGCATGCGCTTTCACGCCCGTTCACGGAAACCTTCCAGCCCGGGTAGGTTGACTCGGAGAGGATGAGTATGCCGGGTTTTAGAAGGCGGGCTAAAATTTGAATCCTTCCGTTTTGATCATAGGCAATCCGGTCGATTTCCCCATAGGGGACGCCATTCTCCGTATGGTCAAAAGAAATTTCTCCCAGCACTGATTCTTTAGGGTCAAAGGACCCGTTGATGAGCATTTCAACGGTCCCCTCTTTGATCTTCCTGACCTTTCCCACGACCCACGCCCTTGGAACAAACCCTTTGATGCGGTAGACCAAATCATTCACTTTTTCAACATGTTCCTTCAAATCCGGGTCCCGGTCAAGGGGTTCCTGGCTGATGACATACTTGACATTGGCCAGCCTCAGAAAACGGATCTTTTCCTTCCATGGCTTGGACAGGATCTCTTTGATCTGGTGCTGGTAGCGCAATTCAAGGGCCGGGACCCCTTCCACGTGATAGAGCTTGTTGAGCACTCCAAGGTTTGGGAGGAGCATCATCTGCCATTTGATGTGATGATTGTTGATGGAATTCTGAATTTCCGGAGGCGTCGGCATCTCGTCGGCAAAGACCCTGAATAACCCCGGGTCGTTTAAGATCGGTTTTAGGGCGGGATGGTGATAGTTGTAAAAGTCCCATTGGCACGTGGGGTTCATATGGCGATGATTTGCATACAGATCAAGCATCAGGCCGATAGCCAAAAACCAGAAAACAACGGTCCGTCCATTCTTCAGGGTTTTGAATACTTTTTCGAAACCGTAGGCACTCATGACCAGCAAGCTGAAGCCTGCCACAAACATGAATTTTTCGGGAAAGCGAAAAACCGGAAGGATTTTGTAGAAAAGGTAATGAATCGGGGTGTTGGCACCCAATGCAAGAAGTATGGACAAGAGGAACAAAATGGGCCATATCACGGTTCTTTTTGAACAAGAGGAGATCGCCCCCAGAAGCGCCAGGGGAAAGATGATGACGCCCGGATAGATGGTGAGCAACCAGGGGATTTCACCTTGTCCCGGAAAGAAGTTCCTGAGGGTATCCGCGGCGGATGAGAAGCTTTCATCGAAGTGAATGGGGACAATAAGGTGTTTCAGCATGGGAACGCTGAGGGAAAACCGGCCGGCTTCTTCATAGGAAAGACCTCCCATGCGGGCTGAGTGATGGAAATCCATATAGGTGGGCCCCAGTTGTACCATGGTCATCAGAACGGCCCAAATGCCCAGGAGGATAACCAAAAATCCATATTTGAGGCCTGTTGGCGCTCTCTCTGAAGCGCCCGTTCCGGTACTGACGGCATAGAGAAAAAGGATCCCTCCCATGAGAATGAACAACTGGGGTTCACCTCCCAGGATGGCGGCGGCAATAAAAAGAACGGTCAGCCCATAGAACAGGTAGCTGGAGCGCGCTACGGCACGGGTAAAAGCCCAGAGGATGGCCGGCAGCCAGATACCGGTTGTGAGGTTGTTCAGGGTATTGATGGTGGCAAAAACGTAACCGCCGTAACAGTAGGAAATTGAGACGAGCAATGCGGTTTTTCTTGATAGCCCGAGGCTGACAATGAACAGATAGAAAAAGCAGAACCCCAAAAGGAAATGGATCGTTATAAAGAGATTGAAGGAGAGGGGAAATGGAAAGAGCAGAAAGAGAATTGATACCGGATAAAACACCCCCGATTGGATATCGCTCATAAAGGGCGTGCCGCAGAAATAGTTGGCACACCAGAAGGGTATTTCTCCTGCTTTGAATGTTTCTGCAAGAAAGAACTTCATGGGATAAAACCACCGATGGATATCGCGCAAAAAGAAGGTCTTGTCTTCAAAGAGGATGGGATAGAAGAAGAGCAGGCAGAGGGATACCGCAAAAAGGAGCGGCGGGGATGCTTTTATTCTTGCAATCATATGCCCAAAGACTTTTTAGTTTCCATTTTGAAAATCACAGTAAAGAAAGCCTTAGGGATTTTCAAGGGATATAAAACCTCAAAACCGTTGACGGAGCAGTATTTCAATATTAGAATATCCGCATATGGGAATGCAGGAGGTGTCGGGTGATGCGAACCACCATTGAGATTTCTGATAAGCACCGAAGTATTCTGCTCTCTTTGGCTGCGGAGAAGGGGTTGCGGGGGTACTCACGGATTGTAGCGGAAGCATTGGACTATTATATCGAAAACCGATATGCGAACGCCAATGCAAAACGCAAGATGCTGGATATGAAAAACACTTGGGCGTTGGGAGAAGCAGAAGAAACGAAACAGCAGCTAAATGATTTGAGAAAGAATTGGAATCGCTGATCATTGCAGACACGGATGTGGTGATCGATTTCTTCTCCGGCGCTGAACCCGCGGCGTCGGCGGTGTCATTATTGATTGAAAGTGATCGGTTGGCACTCTCCTCCATGACGGTCTTTGAGCTGTATGCCGGTGTCACCGGTAAGAAGCGTTTGGATCAGGTCCGTGAATTTGTTTCAATGGTCCCCGTTTTTCCATTAAACCAGGAAGAAGCAAGAAATGCGGGTCAGATCTACACGGAACTAAGAAAAAACGGGACGTTGATAGGAAATCAGGATATATTGATAGCCGGTGTCTGTGTCGCAAATCATGTGCCGCTGATGACCAGAAATACCGACCATTTTTCAAGAGTTTCAGGTCTCGAGCTATTTGATTGGCGTTCATATGGAAAAAATGAATGATTCCGATATCTCCGTTATTATTCCGGCCCACGATGAGGCCCGTCATATCGGCCACCTGGTTTCACGAATTCTTGAACTGCATCCGGATTTTGAGATTATCGTCATTGATGACGGTTCCACGGATGGGACGGGAGACATCGCCCGAAAAGCCGGGGCCATTGTCTATCGTCATCCTTACAATATGGGAAACGGCGCCGCCGTCAAAAGCGGTGTGCGGATTGCCTCTGGCCGGGTCCTGGTCCTCATGGATGGGGACGGGCAGCACGATGCGGCGGATATTGATCAATTGATTCGCCATGTTCCGGAATTTGATATGGTCGTGGGCGCACGGGTCGAGGGATCTCAGGATTCCCAACTCAGGGCCTTGGGAAATCGGATCTATAACCGGCTGGCATCTTATGTAACGAATTTCAGAATTCAGGATTTGACATCCGGTTTCAGGGCAGTGAAATCGGATCTGGCCCGAAACCTCCTCTATTTGTTGCCCAATACCTACTCATACCCCACAACCCTTACCTTGGGAATTCTCAGGTCCGGCAAAAGCGTCAAGTATGTCGATATTCATGTCCAGCCGAGAAAATCGGGCAAAAGCGATATTCAAATTACAAAGGATGGGGTGCGCTTTTTCATGATTATTGTCAGAATATGCACGTTTTATTCGCCGCTCAAGATTTTTCTTCCGGTCAGCGTGGGTCTCTTCGTGACGGGTCTTTGCTATTACGGCTACACCTTTTTTACATCCGGGCGATTCACCAATATGAGCGCCCTTCTTTTTACCACCAGTATCCTGATCTTTATGTTGGGACTGATTTCAGAGCAGATCAGCCAGATGCGTTTTGAAAAAAGCGAAGGTGATCGGTTTGTCTAGATCTCTCCCGGTCGCTAACAACGCCTTCATCTGAAAGGAGATGCCATCAGACGTTTTTTCATTGCTGCCTTTTTGGCGGGTTTGCTGATTGTATTGATCATTCTGGCTTCAGGTCCCCTGCTCACATCTTTGGGGGAATGGCTGGTGCTGAATGATGAACCGGCAGGTTCAGACGCCATTGTGGTGCTGAACACGGGTGTGGAACTCTACCCGCGTCTCGTTGAGGCGGCCCGTCTATACCATGAGGGGTATGCACGCAAAGTGGTGATCAACGGCAATCGCAAAACGGATGCGTTTCGGGATCTTGAGGCACGGGGGTTTAAACCGTGCTGCCCCTGGTATGAAGACACGGTGCGGATCTTGGGTGTTTTGGGAGTACCAAAGGGGAACGTGGTAACGGTCAGTGCCGAAGATGCATACGATACCGTGAGTGAAGCCAAGGCCGTTGGGCGTGAGCTGCTTCAGCGGGGCTACCGCAACATTATCATAACGACCAGCAAATCCCACACGCGAAGGGCGGCCTTTATCTGGAAGAACATGTTTGCGGGTCAGTTGACGATCAAAGCGATTCCAGCCCGAACGGACCCCTATGATACGGCCGGTTGGTGGAAGAATGGAAGACAGATTCGCTGGGTACTTTCGGAATACGGGGCGTGGGCTTACTACTGGTGGAAGCGTGTGCTGAGTCTTTCACCGGGATGATCAGGAATTGCGAAACCGAGAAAGCCAGATGAGTTTCCTGGAGCATCCGGAAATCCTGTTTATTACGCGCAACTATCCGCCAATCGTGGGCGGGCTCGAAAAATACAGCTTTCGTCTCATTGAAGCGTTCGCTAAGCGAATGCCGACCCATAAAATCGTCCTGTCAAAATCGAGAAAGCACCTGTTCTGGTTCCTTCCCTATTCTCTTTTTAAGGCGCTTTATTCTATTGGGACGCACCCCATTTCCCACGTGCATCTCTGTGATGGATTGCTGGCCCCTTTAGGTTTGATCATTAAGAACCTGACAAAGAAAAATGTGAGCGCCACCATCCATGGCCTTGATATTACCTTTGACAGGGCCATCTATCAAAGAGTCGTACCGAAATGTGTCAGTCGGTTGGATAAGATCATTTGCGTGAGCCATGCCACCCGCCGGGAGGTCTTCAAAAGGACCCACGGGCTCTTGGGCCAATGTGCGGTTATTCCGAACGGTATTGTCTCCGATGAAATGTATCTGGTGGGGGATAAAATGGCATTTCAAAAGAGGCTCGGACATTTGACACATCTGAACCTTTGGAAACGGAAAATCCTGTTTACAATCGGGCATCTGGTGAGAAGAAAGGGTGTCGCGTGGTTTGTTGAAGCGGTGATGCCGAAACTGCCGGAGGAATATGTTTACCTGGTGGCTGGCGATGGACCTGAAAGGGGGCCGATAGAGAAAGCCACGGTGCAACATGGGCTGGAAAACCGTGTCTTTTTACTGGGTGAGATATCCGATGATATCCGTAACATTCTCTACAACCTTTCAGACATTTTTGTGATGCCCAATATCAGGGTCCCCGGTGATATGGAAGGGTTCGGCATCGTGGCCATTGAGGCGGGAACCGCCGGATTGCCGGTTGTGGCCAGTAACCTTCAGGGAATCAAGGATGCGGTAATAGACGGAAAGACGGGGATTCTGGTGGAGGAAGGGGATGTGGAAGGCTATGCCACGGCGATTCAAGGTGTGCGCCTTGAACGGGATGAAATAAGAAGAACGGTTAATGAAGCATTCGGTTGGAACCATGTTTTTGAAGAATACCGGCGCGTTTTGTTCCCCTGAGGTTTTTTCCGGGTGACCGTCACTCCAGCACTTCTTCAAACAGGGCCCTGTATTCGCGGACCATCCTTTGAACGGTAAACTTTCTCTCCACTTTTTCGCGGTTATATTCCCCCATTTCTTTTCTGAGACCTGGAGAATCCGCCAGCAGATTGATCTTTTCTGCAAATGCATCCACATTCCCCACCGGGCAGAGGAACCCCCCTTTGCCGTCATCGACCAACTCGGGAATGGCGGAGCAGTTGCTGGCCACAATCGGCAATCCGCAGGCCATGGCTTCAGCAATGGAAAGTCCGAAACCTTCGCGGACGGTGGGCATCAGGAGGATGTCCACGGAATTGTAAAGCCCGGGCATGGCATGGTGGGGCACGTGGCCCACGCTCTTGAGTTCTTTCGCGTGGCGTGTCATGCGATATCGTCCGGGACCCAGGGTGTAAAGGATTTCAATTCTCCTGTTGAGTGCTTTTTGAATCTCCGGCAGCCATTGAAATCCCTTTCGGCGCGTGGGGTTCCCAGAGAACAACACCCGAATGGTGTTCTTGGGAGATGATGGTTTCTTGATGGGGCGGAATTTTCGCACATCAATCCCGTTATAGATGACCCGGATTGGCTCGCATATGCCCATCTCTTTTTGAACAAGCCCGGCGGTAAAGCGACTAACCGCCGTGAGCGCACGCGCCCTTGTCACTGATAAACGCGTCCAAATCGGCAGGTCCAACCCATAATGAACCCGTTGACGCAAGGAACTGTAGGCTCGCATGTAATCATCCAGAACATAGTTGTGGAAAGTGATAATGAGAGGGCGCGATTTCCCGCAAAAAAAAACGGCGTGATCAGGCGCCGTATGAATCAGAGAGGCGTTCTTGGGGGAAAACAGGAAAGGAAGGAAAAAAGGTGCAAATTCCAACAGGGGTGAATAGGTGTAGGTGTTGTAGCCTTCGATATGCCGTGCCAGGATTTGGTGAAGCAGGGAGGACCCGCTTCCTTTGGGTATGGGGCTGAAGATGCCGGAACGCAAACCGTTGAGAGCTTTCCTTGATCAGGTGTTTTCAGGGGATACCACAATATAATTGAGGGTCGCCACGGAAACCGCGGCGTAGAATAGCGACCCCAATTGCTTTCTTAATTGCTTGCCCGCGGTAAGATTCTTTTTCGCGTTCCTCAGGTTTTCAGGAGATTTTGGGCCAAAACCGTTGCGGGACAATCCGTGTTCCATGCGACACAGTGCTTGAATGTAGGGGATGAAGATCATCTCCTTGATTCTTCGGTTCAGAATCACGCCAAAATCGAGGGTGTGGGGATCATAGAGCCATGGCCGAATGCGGCGCAGTCCTTGAAAATGGAAGAAAATCAGCGGTTGGTCATCCACAAGAATTCCGTGGGGGCTTTCACGGATCCGGTAATTGGCCATGTTCCAGGCCGCCACATTGAGCCCCTTGTGGGTCAGCACCGCCACGCGGTCAAACCGGGTCGGCCATTCATCCAGATACTTCTGGTCCGCAAAGCGGTTTGGTTCCACCCGCGCATGGCACCATTCAATGCAACGATCACGCCACCAACGGACGCATGCCAGGCCCCTATCATCGCGCCTAAAATAGATGAATCCCACGTTGTAAATGCCGTATTTTTCCCGAAATCGGAATCTTGGCGTATAACCGTGAGGAATGATTGCGATGGAATGGCATCCGATTTCGTCATAGATGGGGGCGGGATCATGATAGAAATGAAGGTCCGCGTCCAGGTAGGTGATTTCCCGGACCGTTGGAAAGCGCTCAAAAAGATACAGGGGAAGAACCGGGGTGCAGGTGAAGTAGTATTCGATGGTTGAACGGTTGCTCTTGGCCTTAAGGAGGTCCTTGTCCCATTCTTCCAGACGCTTCAAGGGAATCAATGTCATGGATTCGAGATGGAGCCCGGAAAGCAATTCATAACATGGACCGTCCATGCAAAGCACCCAGAGGGTAAAGGATTCGCAATGGGCTTTGAGGGATTCATATAGCGCCAGTCCCCGGTCCATAAAGCGATGGTCGAAATAGGTACAGAAATGACGCATGGCATCAGGCATCGAAGGGGTATGTGAAAGAATTTAGAACATGGCAGACATGGTCCACCTGCTGGGAAGTCATTTCAGGGTACATTGGAAGGCTCAGTATTTTCTTGGAGACCGCCTCAGTGACGGATAGGGTTTCAGGGTATTGTCCGAAGCGGTTTCGGTACGCCGGATGGAGATGGACCGGTTTCGGATAGTGAACGGCGGTGCCGATGTTGTTATTCGCAAGGAATTGCACCAGGAGATCTCTTCCTTTGGTTTGCACGACAAACTGATGAAATACATGCACAAATCGCGGGCTGTTCGTGTGAGGTAGTGAAAAGATGTCATTACTGATTTTCTGTCTATAGCGGTTGGCGATGGAAATGCGCTTCCGGTTGTTTTCCCGTAAATGGCGGAGTTTTATTCTAAGAACAGCCGCCTGAACCTCGTCCAATCTTGAATTAATCCCCGGGAAATCACTTTCCCTGCTTTTGTTCCATCCGTATTGTCTCAGCCTAAGGAGTTTTTCGGCAAGTCCTGGATCATCGGTCACCACCGCGCCCCCGTCTCCCACGGCGCCCAGGTTTTTGGTGGGGTAGAAGCTGAAGGCACCCATCTCTCCCCATGTTCCCACCTTTTTTCCATCGATGGATGCGCCGTGGGCCTGGGCGCAATCCTCCACCACCCTAAGCCCGCTTTTGGATGCGATTTCCATAATGGAAGGCATGTCCGCGGGATGTCCGTAGAGATGTACCGGAATGACCGCCCGAGCTCTGAACTCTCTGCTCAAATCGCCGCGTTCCGATTGCTTGATGGCTGCCTCAAGAAGGCCGGGGGCCATGGTATAGGATTTCTTTTCGATGTCCACCAGAAACGGGGTGGCGCCGGCCCTTTCGATGGCTGCCACCGTGGCTGTTGCCGTGTGTGAAGGGGCAAACACCAGGTCTTGCCGATCCAGTTCCAAGGCCCGCAGGGCCATTTCGATGGCATCGGTGCCGCTCCCCACACCGATACAGTGCCTGGCACCCAGAAATGCGCCGAATTCCTTTTCGAAATGCGCCACTTCATCGCCCAGTATATATCCTCCGGAGCGCAGCACCGAGAGGACGGCCTCATTGATTTCGTCCGCTAAGGTCTCGTATTCCGCAAGCGGTTGGCATTGGGGGATAAGATCTTTCATGACGACGTCTAAAGGTACTCTTTCAGGTGGGCACGGTAGAAGTTAATGGTTCTTTTAAGACCTTCCCTTAAAGGGACCGCCGGCTTCCAGCCGAGGGTATTGGAAATCTTCGTGTAATCGGAATAATAATCGCCGATGTCGATCTTCTTTCGATCTTCCGGAAACACGTGAATATCATAGGACCCTGAATCATCAAGGCCGATCATTTCGTCGGCAAGATCCTTTAGATCGATAACTGGCTCTCCGCCCAGATTAAACACCTCCCCGTTTGCCCGGTCGTCAATGGCTGCCACCAAAAGCGCATCAACGCAATCGTCCACGTACGTAAAATCCCGCAGTTGATCGCCTCCCCATACCTCGAACGGTTTTTGTTCTAGCAGCAATCGAATCCAGGTGCCAAGGAAGGTCTGTCTGCTGTCCTTTATGCGCATCCTTGGGCCGTAGGTGTTGGTGAGTCGCAATACCGATGTGCGGAGACCGTGGACGTCATGATAAATGAGGTGATATGACTCACCGGAAAGTTTGTTGATACCGTTGATATCCACCGGTTGCAGCGGGTGATGTTCGTCTACCGGCAGATACTGGGGCCGCCCGTAGATTTGGCGTGTGCTGGCAAAGACGATTTTTATGTCCGGATTATGGTTGCGGCATGTTTCGAGAATGGACAGCTGCGCACGGCTGTTGATGTCCAGGTCCTTGAAGGGTTCGGTCATGGAATCCATGTGGCTGGTTTGTCCCGCCAGGTTAAACAGATAATCCTGGTTTTTCACGAGATAAGACATGCTGTAGGGATCTCTGACATCTGAGATGTTGATGCGCATCCGATGCTCAATCCCTTTTACATTAAAAAGATTCCCGCCGTATTCGGGGATGAGGCTGTCCACCAGGGTGACGTGAGCGCCCAAGGATAGGAGCCGTCGCGCCAGGTTGCTTCCGATGAATCCCAGTCCCCCCGTTATCAGGACATTTTGTTCTCTGAATGCTTTCATACCCTTTTTTCCAGAATGAATCCCTTGAATTTTGCCGGAAGAACCGACTGCATGGGGGTGTCAAAGGTAGCGATGATGTGCCAGCGGGGTTCTATGAAATTTCTAAACTTGTTTTCACAGAAAAACCATACCGGATAACTGGCTTTGTAGATGGATGGTCTCACCCGTTGCACGGTCAGTCTGTCCCTGTTCCCTCGCGCTAACAGAGGATGCCGGTCAATGATCATATGGGGGATATTCAGGGCGTCGATCTCTTCAAGGGTCTTATAAGGTTTTTCCAAATAGGGAAGCACACTTGACAACAGAACAACGTCAGGTGTTTCTTCTAGGGTGCAATCTCGAATGTTGCTGAAAAAGCGGAGCTTTTCATCCCGCAACTGTTGGTTGCCGAATTGAACGAAGGCCTTTTGCTCAACGATGAGCCATTTAAGGGCTGTTAGGGACGAGAGGAAGGGTTTGTTTTGAAAGTAGCTGGAGCCCAGGGACCCGCCATAATCCAGCACCGTGAGTCTGTTTTTCCGAAGGGCCGCAATGCGCGAAAGGCCCGCCAGAACAGGCCAATGGTAATCCGGCCGATAATGGAGAACCGAATCCTGTTCAAAAACTGCCTCACCGTTTTTGACGCGAAGGGCGGCCTTTTTGACCCTGCCTAAGATCTCCCTGGTCCCGTAGCCGTCAGACGCTGCAAGGGCCGTTTGCCAGTCCGGGTAGTCCCCGTGAAATCCGTAACGCCTCTCAACATAGCGATTGGTCCACCGAATCAGGAAAGGGGGAAGAATCTCCTTAAGAACCGATTTCGCTTCTACGATTTTGTCCCTCCGTCTTCGTGGCATGGTGGCCCATTGGGCCTTAAGCGGCATAAAAAGACGTTGTCCAGATAGAACCCACTGTTTTTGGGGTTGTGACGTCCCAATAGCGCCCCCAAAAGATTGAGGGGTCCTACCATAAAAACCGTGATGAAAAGATTCCAGACGCGGTTGTTGCCGGAAAACCGGTTGTAGAGGTAAGCATTTAAGAGTTGCAGCGCGGTTCTGAGTCCCGCCATGGTTTTTTCGGTTTTGAGAACCTGAAAACCCTCCTTTTCGAGCAGAAAACGGAGACCAAAAGAGGAATATCTGGCGAAGTCGTTGGGCGTTTCATGTTCCTTCCAAAGAAAGGGGACCGTCAAGAGAACCGTCCCTTGGGGCTTAAGAATACGCCGCACCTCTTTTAAGAGGATATCAAGCTTAAATACGTGTTCCAATACCTCGAAGGCCAAAACCGCGTCAAAGGTATTATCCTTGAAAGGCATGCGATAACCGTCATAGCGAACATCAGCATGTGAAAGCGCTTCTTTCGGCGCGGCATTGATTTCAAGTCCTATGTAAAGGGATGATTCAAAGCATTCCTCGTAAGGCCTGGTGCCACAGCCCATGTCAAGGGTCTTCCCCTTGATGAACCGGCTCATATGCCGTATCTGTTCATGGAGGCCTTTGCGGGCGAAATAGAAAGGGTTCAGAAAGAGACCGAGCTTGCCCGGGTAAAACTTCTGCCGTTGGTAGAAGCGTTTCAAACCCATGGATGAGAAAGACGGCAAAAGGGCAGGAACGTGTGAGCGTCGGGATTGTTCATGTTTAGGGGTTTTGGCCTTGTCTCAGATGTAGCCCTTGGACATCAGGCATTGATTATAATTGTCCGTAGCCGTTTGCTGAATTCGAATCGCCGGTTGCGGATGCTTAACCAAATCCCTCAACCACTCCCTCAATCCTTCAAATGAATCGACAGCCGGAAAGCCCAAACGCTCATAATCGTCCATGAAAGATCGTCTTCCCGTCAAATTCACCGTAAGGCCCAGCTTGCCGGTTCCATAGGCATCTATGAGAACCTGTGAATACTCCGACATGACCAGGTCGGCCTTTTCCAGGTCCAGGGATAGGGGGCCATCGGAAACCGACAGGTTTTTAAGCATCTTTCCTTTCACATAGTTACTGATTCTCTCAAATGAATGAATCCCCTCGTGTTCGGGTTTTGCCATGGTGGGATGGGGCCTCACCAAAAAATCAAGCCTGGGAAATAGGTGCGCGAGTCTGCAAAAAGCTTCCACCAGTAGGTCCGTATCCGAACGATTGATGAGGGCTGTCCAGTCTCCCGCATGGTTAAGGGCCAGCAGGACGGCTTTTACGTCAAAGTAAGGCGCTCTCGTGGGAGCTATCATTTGGGTCGAGGCCATGAAAGGGAGCGGCTTCAGTGTTTTTCTGCCGTATTTCCCGAACCAGGCTTCGCCAAACATCTCCCGCACAACGAACCTGCAGTGGGCGAACATATCCATATAGCTGCGGGGATAATTGGAAGGATGGTAGCCGTCCGTGAAGACCAGCAGGGGAAACCCTGCTTCAGCAAAGATGGATAGATAATCGTGAACGGTGCAACAAAGGATTTGTGCATGGCCCGCGGGCGTTTCACGCCTTAAAAGGTTTCGAAGAAGGGAGATGCCTCTGATACCCGCAAACGCTATCAGCAACCAGTGGAATCTGGAAATGGGGGCACTTTTTCTTGTGACCGCATCTTTTAATCTGAGCCTTTCGGTGGACGAGACAAAAATGTAGCACTTGGTGTTCCGGCAGAGAACTTGAATGCTTCTTCTTTTAATGATGTTTGCAATTTTCCGTTTGTAGGTGGGAAGCAGTTTTTTTTTGAACCTGTCAATGGGTGTTTCGAGGCATTTTCCCCCGAGATCGTGCCAGAATCGGTGGTGCACGCCCAGCCCCGGGCTGTGGTAAATGGCTTGAAAGCCGCAGGCGTTTTTAAGCTTCCCCCAGACGGCAGCGTTTTTGTGCCGAAGGCTACGGTCAGTGAAAAGCTTCATATAGGACTTTTGAACATTGGGGTCCCCCATTTTGGGGCGCAGTTCTTCGGTTGCCCTGTTGTCAAAGCCGACCATCTCATTGTCCGCCAGAAATTCCGCGAATGTGGCGATGCGGACAACCTCTGAAAGGTGTTTGATTTCATCTCGCTCATGTTCCAGAAGATGATGGGTCGTGAGAATAAACACCTGTCGGAATTTCCGAACACGGACGATGTTTTTGATTCTTTCAAAGGGCGTATCCTGGTGGATGACAAAGAGCGCATCCATCCGTCTGGGGGCGGCTGTCATCGGATCATAACCTTTCCAGATATGCCATTCGTGCCCTCAGTTTTTTCATGTGGGGGGCCCGTGATGTCCTGAGATAGGCCGGTTCTTGACCCCGGATCAGATTTTCAAGAATGGTCAGGTAGTCTTCACCCTCGAATCCTCGGTCGCAGCGCACAATCCGGTACTCCACACACCGGTTGCCGTCCTGGGAAAAGAGGTTGATGATCCGGTCCCGTTTCTCCACTGCCGACAGTACATCAGATCCGATGGCCGAGAACCAGACGGCCCATTGGTTGGAAGAGAGTCTGTCCAGGGATTCTTCCAGTTGCGTGAGCTTCTGGATATATCCCAGCATTCTGAATTCTTTCATCCAATCTGAAAAGGAGTGAACCGGATAGGATCTGTAGAATTGGCGTCCATCCTCCGGTGTCCCTTGAAAGGTCCCGGATGCCAATGGATTCTGCAGGAAGCCTCTTGTGATCTCATCTGATTCGTTCTTGAGCCAGGCGGCTTCGCGTTCAATTCCGCCGGGGACCAGAAATGGGCTTTCGCCATCCCGCCATGTATAAACCGTCTCAAGTGGGTGTTCCAAGAGGGCACGGTTCCATTTGGTTGCGTCGAAGCGATAAAGAGCGTCCAGATAGGCCCCCGTTAGTTCACCATCACAGGGGATACAATCGAGATGAGCGCCCAGAACCCCTCTCACCTGATACGGTTTTGGCGGCAGGCGCCTTTGAACGTCCTCAGAAAAGCGTTGGGGATTGAGGAACGTCCCCTTTACGCCCCTTTGGGACAGGACATGAATCTGCTGTCCCGTGAGCATGAATTCCGGCGGAAGGTAAAAGGGCGCACGGTTTACCAGCTCCTTTTCGATGACTTTGCGACCCAGATCAAAATTCAGCGCAAAACCGTGATCAGAACGAAGCAGTGCAATGTCGTGTGCAAAGGGTCTCAGGATGATTTGAAAAATGTCCGGATGGTCGTTGATACACGCGATGGCTTCCGGGTTGAACTGGGAAATATCCGCAATGCTCGATCCCGTGAGACCCAGAACAATCTTTTTGTGGTGTTTTACGTAGGCATTAAGCCATCGGCATAGATTGGATGCTCCTTTTCCTTGAAGGTGCAAGAGCCAGTCTTTGCTCGAAAGGCAGGAGGCGTCTCCATTGAAATTGATGACATCAATGAGGTTTTTCATGATCCGGCAGTCTTCACATCCATCCAGGAACCGTTGTTTTTAAGGCTTCGGTTTACGGCCTCTATGACGGCCGTTGAGATCAGCGCTTCCCTGAAGGAGGGGCGGTGTTTTCCCAGGGCTTCAGGAGATATGTTGCCGCTCATGATATTTTGAACATCCTCTATGAATCCGCTGACACTGCGGTGTCCGTAGCCTGAAAAGGCCATCTTCCCTTCGGGATTTGGAAGATATTCGGCGAAATAGGGATTCACCGTATGAACCCCTTTTTGTTCCAACACCATTTCAAGACCCCGGTTCTTCTGATCGCACTCCAATCTTCCCTTGGTACCGACCACCCAGATCCGCTGATCCGACATGGCGCTGGTGGTCATGGGATCCACCCAGTTGGTGGAAAAATGGGAATTAAATTCATTCTCTTCCCGCAATGGATCCTGCCACCGTATGATGGCGTGAACCGCATCGGGTGTTTCAATGCCCATTTGCCGCAAAACTCCGAAAGTCCCCACCGCCATGGCCCTTACGGGAAGAAACCCGGTAAAATAGTAGATGAGGTCCACGTAATGGACCCCCAGGTATTGAAAAATGTTAATGGTTTGGGCCCATTCCTCAAAAACGGACGTGGGGATCTCGATTCTCTGGCTGTACTGAATGTTGAAATAGAGGATTCTTCCGATCAGGTTTTGGGAAAGGGCTTTCTTCATGTAGCGGTTGGTGTCATCCAGCCGTTTATGGAATTCCACGGCGCCATACAGGCGATTTTCTTCCTGTATCCGCACCAAATCTCTGGCTTCCGACAGGGTAGGCGTTAGCGGTTTTACCACCAGACAGTGGGTTTTTTGCTCAAGCAGCGCTTTTGTGTAGGGGTAGTGAAGATGGTCCGGAACGGACACCACGGCACAATCAAAAGGGGCACGGTCAAAAGGGCGTTCTTTCCACAATTTCCGGATTGCTTCTGGGGGAGGTCCAGACACAGTGGCGTACCGGACCTTCAGGTCTGAACCGAGCACCCGGTTGATGCGGTGGGTTGCTTCTTTGACCGCCGAGCGATTTTCTTCACGCTTTGCGCAAACGACCACTTCCTGAATGGGAATCCTTTTGGAGGTCTCCGCAAGGGATGAGAGAATGACGCCCGGTCCGGTCCCGTCCCTTCCGGTTACGTACATGCCGGCGCCGATGACAAGGATTCTCATGGTTCATCCCCGTACAGGCATTCAGCGATTCTGAGATCTTTTTCGCTGTCGATATCAATGACGTCATCCGGATCCATGATATAGGGAAATATGCGGTCTCCGGTCATGGACTGTTTCTCATGGATGGTCGCCGGTCGTGTCACATCGATCACGCAATTGTAGTAGTACATGCGGGGAAGGTCCTGGCGTCTCAAAACGTATGGTTCGGGATGTTCGTGTTTCATGACAGGATCAAGGAACCCTTTGCCGTCGATTCTGAACATGCGATAGGGGTGCTTGTCGGGCGTGGATACGGATCTCAGGGAATCGGCCTCGGGATGTTCCATAAAGAGGGCCACAGCCTCGTCGATCCATCCCGGCTTCCGGTAAGGTGTGGTGGGTCGCAAATGGACCACCAGGTCCGGGACGTACCCCTCTTCTTTTTCCAGGAAATCGAGGGCGTGTTTGAAAACGGGCCAGTCAAGGACATGGTCCTCGGCCAATTCTTCTGGTCTCATAAAGGGCAATTCCGCTCCCTGGTCCCGACAGACCCTTGCAATCTCAGGATCGTCGGTGCTGACAATTGTCCGGGTTACCAGCCTGGATTTTGCGGCATGCTTTATTGAGTGCACCACCAGCGGCTTTTGTTTGAATAATATCAGGTTTTTTTTCTTGATCCCCTTTGAACCGCCTCGGGCCGGTATCAGTGCCAGTATTTCCATCAAAAAGTCCCCTCTGGTTTATGGTGAATGTCTATTGGTTCGTCCTTCGATTTTTGCGCTCATCCCGTTGAATTCCTCGATGAGAATATCTGCTTTGTCTTCCTTCCAGACCATTCGCTGAAAAGGGGTTGCCCAAGGCGGTTGAGAACCTGACTTGAGACCGATTTGACGATAGAAGAGTTCTTCCGTATAGCCGGACAAGGGGGATGTGATCTTAAAAAAAAGGTAGGCGGTATCCTGATCGTAGAACAACAGATGTCCCGGGCCGTTACTGACGAACATGTTCAGATAGCTCAATTCATAAAAGGCGAGTCGCAGCTCAACATTCCAGGAAGCTTCCCGGAATATCTGAAACCCTTCCAACTGGGGCGGCAGGCCTTTTAAAGCTGCCTCGGTGTCTCTGATAATGACAGGGCAGTAGATGTTGGGATCCAGGGACCGGAAGAATTCTCGCCAATCCTCTAAAGAGCTGTTCCGGTCCTTTTCATAGGACGATTCTCGGAGTGTTGTGGAAACCACCCGTCGTCCATGGGTGTGGGTCTTGATCCAGTCCTTGGCGAACAAAACGGCCTGGGGCGTTGATTGAAGCGATGGTACGGCAACCCCCTTGAGCGCATCTTTGACAACATCCCTGTCCATATACTTGGCAATGGGAAATCTCACGCGATAGTTCTTTGGAAAAATATTTCTGGCAATCTCTTTTTGAAATTGGAGGGCCTCACGGCGGGTGGAAAAGACCGTCACATCCACGCAGGAGGGCATGGTCCAGCAACAGGGTATTAAGACGTTCTTCAATCGCCACCGCATGTTTTCCAAATCGTATCCCGTAGCAAAGTTGTCCTTGCGAAAGCCGTTGTTTGGACCCGGAACGATGACCACATGAAGCGTACGGCAATTCTTTTTTCTCCGGTACATTTCCGCCATCACCAGGAATGCCACAACGTTAAAGGTGGCAGGGGATACTGAAAGATCGTAAAAGGCGTGAAGAACTTCTTCATGGGCCTCCAATTTAGGCCCCATGGAGAACAGCTTACGGAAGACATCCGGCTCAAGGAACCTTTTAAGACGTGTCCGTAGGAAGCGGTTTTTCATTTGGGCTATCCGGTCTCCACAAACCGCCGGCCGTACCATTTTTTCCGGCAGATGCACCAAGTATATATGACCAGCGGTATGATGATGGCATTTGTTGCCAGGTATCCAAAGGCCATGCCGGTTGCGCTGAACTGTTTCCCCAGGGTCAGATTGCTGATGGCGACAAGCAGTCCTGCTGCCACGGACAGCATCATAATGGGTTCCTTTTTATGTGCCCGCAGATAGGCGGAAAAGGGCATGGAAACGGCCACAAGAATGGTGGCCAGCAGAAAAAGTCCTGTGGGTAAAGGGCCCAAAATACGCTGGGAGAGGGGGATATTCAATTCATGTAGAGAAACGACACCCAAGAACAACAACAGGGCACCCAAAACGGAGACCGCAAGTATGATTTGCGTCAGGCGCCCCAGCAGCCGGTCCATGGCTTTGCGATCACGCTTTGCGGCGAGCATTCCAAGGACCGGGGCCTTGGGGTTGATCCATGCCATGGAAAAGGAAGTCAACAACCCCGCAAGGCTCCATGTTAATCCCATTTGGCCTGCGACGATGGGGCCGTGGTATTGAAAAAGGATGGGCGTAAAGGTCGAAAAAACGAAATATCCGCTGAGCCAGGAGACGGCAATCCGCCATTGCATGGGAAACATTTCGGAAGACCATCTGACCGGTTCACCACTTGATTTCTGATATCGCAAAGAGAGAAAGAACCGGCGGTATTTGCTAACGAGGAAGATCAAACCCCAAAGGAGGCAGGCCAAACCGGCAATGGGCAAAGCCCACAGCCCGGCCCCCAGCAAAATGGCCCCCCAAAGGGAAAGGCTTCGAACAAGGCTTTCCGCCAGTCGATACCGGTAAACCTGGGCCACCTGGTTGCATCCTTCCAATAAGGACCACACCGGCATCAGAAAAAGGATGACGGCCGTCATGAGGCAGAGTGCAATCCAGGGGGCGCTCCAGTATATATCGGCGTTGCTCTTCCGGGCGAAAAAGAGGAGCCCTCCGATCGTAAGCCCAAAACCAAAAACAAGGGCCCCCACAAAATGCCATTTGAGGGCAATGACGGCAATGCTTCTTAAACGGGACAAGGCCCTTTCATCCCCTTCCACGGCCCCTGAACGATTCAGACGCAATTTCGTCCACTCGTGACTGGCAAACTGAATGACCACGACCCCAAGCCCCAGCTCGATAAAGACCTGCAAGGCCATGAGGCTGAAGAACGTATAATAATAGCCTTGAAGCGCCGGTGTGAAGGTGGTGGCCACCAAAAGAGCGGTGACGGGTCCTGATAGTGTTTGCCATGCCCGTCCCAGGATGCCGAACAGAACCGCCCGGTCAATCTCGAACCAGTTTAGAATTTCTACAATTCGATCAAACAACGGCCGGCGATTTTCCCCTTTCTCATCCTGTCAATGGCTTGGTTGATCTCATCCAAGGCAAATACGTCGGTTATTTGCTCATCCAGTTTCAGCATACCGGCTTCATAAAGCCTGAGGTACCGGGGAATGTCCAGATCAGGTCTGGTTTCGCCCCCATGGGATCCCGTAATGATTTTCCCGAAATGAAGGGGCAGGGTATAAAAGGATGCGTTCATCCCTTTTGGGGGTACGCCTACGAGAATCGTTCTTCCCTTTTCATGGGTCAGATTATAGGCATGAGCGATGAGGTCCGCACGGCCGGTGGTTTCAACGGTGACATCCAGTCCCCGGGTGCCTGCGATTCTTTCGATTTCATCGTTTATGGTCTGGCGGCTTGAATTGATGGTATGGGTGGCGCCGAATGCTTTGGCCAGGGCCAATTTTTCATCGTCAATATCCACGGCGATGATGGGATACGCGGAAGTCATTGCCGCACCCTGAACAACATTCAGACCCACGCCGCCGGACCCGTATACCAGGATGGATTCACCCATCTTGAGACGGGCATTATTGGTCACAACACCCAGACCGGTGGTGACGGCACACCCCAAAAGGGTGGCGATCCGCAAATCAGCATCTTCCGGGATCACGGTGAGACGGTTCTCCGAAACCACGGCGTATTCATTGAAGGTCGTTACAAATCCAGCGTTCAAGGGATTGCTTTTCCATTGGTAATGGGGTGTCTCAGCCTCAATGCCCGGGCCTTTCATCCAGTGCATCACCACATGATCACCGGGTTTTGCGGTTTTTACACCCGTTCCCACCTCGAGAACCACTCCGGCCCCCTCGTGTCCCAAGAGATGGGGCAGATATTTGTCCGGCCTTTTGACACCTCTTATCTCTCCCAGCTGGGACCCGCAGATGCCGCTGTAACGGACATCCACCAATACCTGTCCAACCCCTAAACTTGGCGGCAGGATGACCTCATCCACAATGAGGGGTTGATCGAGTTGCGCCAAAATCGCCGCTTTCATTTTGTTTTTGCCAATCACTTTTTCACACCCCGCGTTATGCATCATTTTTGAGGGACACCGGCAACGGTTTGACCATCATTTTTGACAGAAATTCGTCGCGATCCAGATAGGGCGCCATGTCTTCCAGAGGGCGGGGCGAAAAGGTGCCGTCTTTATTTTCCACAAATCCCTGTCGCGGAATGAGTTCCTGATCCGGTGAGATCATGACCTGAACTAAGACGGGGCCCTTTTCCGCCAGGGCCCATTCGATTCTTTCTTCAATCTGGGAGTGGTGTTGGATGACGCCCGTCTTTAGCCCGTATGCCGCGGCAATCTTACCAAAATCCGGCAGGCTCAATCCGCCTTTTGCACTGGAACCGATGTAATGACCCTTGAGAAATTCCCCTTGGGTGTGGCGTATGGCAAGATAGCCCTGATTGTTCAATAGGAAGATCTTGATGGGGAGCCCATGATGAACCATGGTTTGGAGTTCCTGAATATTCAACTGCATGCTGCCGTCTCCGCTCAGACAGATGGTTCTTTTCATATCATGGGCGAAACAGACGCCGATGCTTTCAGGAAGCCCCGTACCCATGGAGCCGATGGAAGCGGAAAGGGTGAGGCGCTGACCCTCTTTCACCTGGAGTCCCTGAAAAGACATGAACATGTTGGTGCCCCCGCCGTCCACGGCAATGAAATCATCCGGGTGCAGTTGTCCTGAAAGGGCCTCCATGAAAACATAAGGATTTACATATGCCTGTTGGCGTTTCCATTCCCCGGGAACATCGTTTAGTCTTTTATACTGTCGACAGGTTTCTTGCCATCCTGAGATGTCTTTCATGGAAATGCGCCCCTTTTCATGGAGGAGATAGGAGAGAAAGCGTGCGGCATCACAATGGACGGGGAGATCCACGGGAACGGTTTCAAATTCCAGTTCCCGCCGGTCGATGTCCACCATGACGATTTTCGCATCCCTGGCAAAGGCTTTAAACATGGTGCCGGTGAGCGGTATGCTCAGATGTGATCCGATGGCGATTAGGAGGTCGCAGTTTTGCACCGCGAGATTTCCGCCTCTCTGTCCGAAAGTTCCAAGTCGGCCCGTATATAAGGAATTCTGAGTTTCAATGAGATCGCTTGCGGTCCATGTGGAAATAAAAGGCATCCGGTAGGTTTTAATGAATTGTGAAAACTCCTCTTCCCCGTGGGCCAGCCGGATGCCGTACCCGGCAAGAACCAGGGGACGCTCGGATGCTTCCAGCAATGGGATCAATTCATCCTCCCAGCTTTTTTCATGGTCGGTGACCCTTCCGTCGGGTCCTGTTGTGTCCCCGGCACTGAAACCGGAGAGGCTTTCCGGGTCTATCTCCGCCCATTGCATATCAAGGGGGATGTCCAGCCATACGGGTCCGCCCCTTCCCTCTTTTGCCAAATGAAGCGCTTTTTCAAGATGATAGAGAATGCTGCCGGCTTCTTCCACCATGACCGCATATTTGGTGATGGGCCGAACCAGGGTCACGATGTCATGTTCCTGAATGCCAAGTTGTCTGAGTCGTTTGCCGTGGCTTGCGTGTTCGCGCCTGGCCTGTCCTGAAATGAACAGACAGGGGATGGAATCCTGCCAGGCCGATAAAACGGCCGTCAATGCATTGGTGCCGGCGGGACCCGTTGTCACGATGACCGCACCCGGGGTGTTTCGGATCCTGGCGTAAGCAACACCTGCCAGGGCAGCGGCCTGTTCGTGATGGCAGAAAACCGGCTTTAAACCGGGGTGTTTGTCGGCCGAGTCAAATAGATGGACCACTCCTCCTCCGGTGAGCCCAAACACATGGTCGATCCCCTGGCGTGCCAGAAAATCGATGACGTAATCCGTTAATTTCATAACCGAAATCCCCGTCACAGATAATTGAAATACATATAATGCCTGGATTGTCCGGCGTCCACGGGAACGATGGCCCCCTGGCAAAAGGACGCCTTCTCCGAACAGAGATAGACCACCATGGGGCTGATCTCGGCAGGCTCGCCAAATCTTCCTAAAGGGCAACGTTCCTTTAGATATCGTTCCGCATGTTGAGGGCGTTCTTCTAGCACCTTGGCCCAGTGTCCCTTTTCGGTGATGACCACCCCGGGGGAGACCGCGGACATGACCACATTTGAGGTTTCAATTGCCAGAATGCGGCCCATGCTCCGTGTGTAGGCGGTCAATGCGGCTTTTGCGGCGCTGAAGGTCACGGGGCCGCTGTTCTCCAACCCCGCGCCAGAGGTGATATTGACGATTCTTCCCCAATCCTGCTTTTTCATGTGGGGCAGAAAAAGATTGTTGATCTCCACGGCCACCTCGAAATTAAGGCGCATTACCCCGCGCCAGTCGTCCATGGAGCAGTAGGGATCCGTGATGCCAAGGGTATCACCCACGTTGTTCACGACGATATCCGGTGCACCGAATTCGCTTTTGATCTTTTTGAAAAGGGATTGGGGACCCCCTTCAGAGGATACGTCGCACAAAATCCCCAAATGCCCTTGGCTCTCCCCTCCGATCATTTCAATGGTTTTTTTGAGGCTTTCTTCATTTCGGGTGGTCAGGGCCACTGATGTCCCTTCTTTGGCCAGATCGGCCGCAATGGCCTGGCCGATGCCGGTGGCACCGCCCGTGACAAGCGCCCTTTTTCCCTTTAAGCCGGTTTCCATTTCCCATCACCTCCTATTCAGATGGATTTTAGCGGACATATCATGTGCCTGGGTTTCATTTGGATGAGATTTGCCAACAGCTGCCTTGTGGTCACTTTGGAGAAAGGGGCCGTCAGCAGAACAACGGCGTCTTCCATATCAGTGATGTGGCGCCGATGCCGTATGGGAATGGGTGAATTGATGTAGTAAAGGCCGTCCTTTTTGGCATCGTCATCAATGATGCAATCAAGTTCCGTCAAATCGGTGCCAAGATGGTAACAGAGTACCGGAAACATCAATGCAGCGCCGTAGCCGTAGATCTTCTCTTTTGAGAAATAGGATAATCTCTCTCCGGTCAATTCCATGTCCCTTCGAAAAGATGCATGGCGGCCTGTGACATCCCTAGGGGAGATTTGCCAGACCGGCTGCGCTTCAGTTTTGCGGCCGCCGTTCTTTTGAACGGCGATGGCAATGGAACCCCAGTGATCATGGTTAATGTCCCACGTCAGCAGTGTGCATCCCAGGTTTTCCAAAAGGTACAAGAGGGATTTCATGGAGAAATAGTTGACATGCTGGTGAAACACATGGTCGAACCGGCAATCGTTCAGCAGTGGCTCCAACAGGGGAAATTGAAAGACCATCACTGTCTGTTCGGAAACCCGTTTGACAATGCGCTGAATGAACTCCCTGGGATTTTTCACATGTTCCAGGGTGTCTTTGCAGATGACCAGATCCACATCCGGATCAAGGGTCACGTTTTCCAAAAAATCTCCCATGGCGATGATGTCATCTTTTGCGGCTACCGCCTCTTTCCCTTTCAAAATGGGATCGATGCCGATCCGTCTGTCAACACCCGGGCCCAGGGATTTCAACAGATAGAGATCATTGCACCCGATTTCCACGGCGGTTTTGATGTTTTTGCCCTTTGAAATCCTTTCAATGAAACGGAGCAGAAAATGAGCGGATGCCCGTCCGGAAATGCTGTCCGAAGCCCTGAAAAAGTAGCTGGATGCATCCCCGTATTGAAATTCCGGGTCGATAACATTTCGCAGTTGTCCGTGTCCGCAACGGGTACAAAAATCAAAGGCCTGGTCAACATATCCCAGACCCTCCTGGCATTTTTGTTCCGTGTAGATTTCCGTCATGGGAAACCGGGGCATCTCTATGGATACATCCCAGCTGTTATTGCCGCAAACAAGGCAGTGGTTGCGGTCCGTGAAGGGAATATGCCGGTATTTTGTTAGGTCCGTCATGTGCCGCGGGTTAGCATGAGACCTTCATTGATGCAGTCTTTTAGAAAGCGGTCTGTTTCCAGAGGGTTGTTTTCATCGGGCCCCCATTCCGGAAACAGAACGTCATTCTTTTTTTCAAAGGGCCCTGAATAGGTTTCGTGGTAGACGATCCATTGGGACTTTGGCACCGGCATATGCCAGATGCTGCCTGAAAGCCTGTAGAGAAACGGTTTTCCCCTTGCGCCGCCCGCCATCTCAATGACCTTTATCACATTCCCTGAATCATCGAAAAAATAGACGGCCATTTCCCCTTCCACAATGTGATAGCTCTCGCTCTTTCCCCTGGGATGGCGGTGGGGCGGCATAAAGGAATCGTGATGAAATACGATGAGCATTTCATGGGTTTGATCCTGGTTTGTATGGTGCATGCACAACCGGAAGCGTTTTAAAGGGGAACGGAGCGCCTGTTCTTTGAGGTGCAAAACGGTTTCCGGGGTCACCGCCAGAATCTCTTCTTGATTGTAGATACAGTTGGGCATCAGATAATCCCTTGGGCATCCAGCAAAGCCACTTTTCTCTGAATGATGTCCTGGGGCGTTTTGAAATTCATGGAGAGCTTGTGTACGGCAAAGGAATTATCCAGATGATTGGACCTTCCCCTGGGCTCGGTATAGGGAATCTCGGAAAAGAGCGTCGGTTCAAAATGCATTTGGTCGCCGTTTTTGCTTACGGATTTCACCATGGTCGCCAGCTCGGTCCTCACGACATGCGGCGAACCGGCAAGATGGCAGATGTTGATGGAAGGGTCTTCGCCGATCCGGATCAAACCCTCCGCCGTATCCATGACGTCGATAATGGAAAAGGTGTTGTCTTTGGCCATTTTGGCCCCCGGTTTCAGCAAGGTCCGGTAGGTGAGCCCCACCACGCAACGATGACGAACGTCCCATCCCACATTCCACCCGGTCCTGACGATAGCGGTTCGTCCCTTAAAGTTGGCCAGGTGTTCTTCCACCGCATGTTTCATCCGGCCGTAGAGATTGAGCGGTCGGGGCAGGGCGGTTTCCGCATACATCCCTTTTTCTCCGTCAAATACCTCTACGGAGGACATGAATATAAGCCTTGCGCCCGCATCCATTGCATTGTCAATCAGCCGAATCGTGGCATCCTGGTTCAGTTCCTTTGAAAGTGCCAGGTTTTCATATATCCAGGAAGGGTTGCTGTATGCGGCCAGGAGATAGACCACGTCGGATTCGCCCAGATCTGGAACAACCGAGGGGAGCTGCGCACGGCGCATGTCAAAGGGAACAAGGTCTTCACGTTTTGCGCTGAAGCAGGTGCCAAGGACCTGTCGGCCCTTTTTTTGGGCCAGTGCATGAAGCGCTGAGCCGATGAGGCCGGAAGCGCCGATAATAATGAGCCGCATCTTATCACTCGAAAAAGATGAAGGAGTAATCCCCCTGATACCCGAAACGCTCATATAACCATTCCCATTCTTCGGTTGAAAAGAAACACTCCCCCGTCAAGACCCAGTACATGAGGTTGGTTTTTTCTTCCAGATTCCGGTACGCTTCCACGACGATATAGGAATGCCGCTTCGATACCCGCACGATTTCCTGAAGGGCCTTTTCAAGATCAAACAGATAGAGATTGTGCAGGGTGTTGATGGAGATGACCAGATCAAAACTGTTGTCCTCATAGGGGAGATCAACGGCATTGCCCACCTCCAGAAAGGGCCTTATCTCTTCCTTTGAATGGTCGATGGCGTATTGGGAGATATCGATCCCTTTTATTTTCAGGCCGGGCAACCGTTTCATCATGTCATATAACAGGAATCCCTTGCCGCAGCCCACATCCAGCACGGTGTCGCCAGGTGTCAGACCGTATTGATCAATCAGAGGCCGCGCCACCCGGTCCCAATACCCTTCAATGTACCGGTATCCGCCGTAACCGAATTTTCGATCACCATCCCAATACTCATAGCCGTATTCTTTGGCGATGCGGGCGGCCCGGGCCTTTGGGACTTCATTGACCCTGCCCAAATAGTCCCGTTTCGTGGCGCTATGAATCTCCGATAAAAGGTCTCTGTAAGCCATACAGGGCTCCTGTAAATTCTAGGGTTTTGACGTCATTGTGATGCCATCTAAAAGCCGACGGGCTTTTTCAAGCTGTTTTGTTTTGCAATGGGTCTCATTTCCGGCATCATGGGCAAACCTTCTGCGATTTATGGCTTCGGGCATGAATTCATTCAGGATAATGCCGCACCATTTCAACCGATGGAGCGGGAGCAACAGACGAATCCGCGCCATCAGGGATTGGCCCATCGTTTGATGAGGACAGATGCCCCGGGAAAAGGCGTGAAGGTAAACCATGGGTGCGGGAACGGCCGGCTGGCAAAAGAAATCGCAGACCATTTTGGCGGGATCATCCCAGCCCGCGTATTCAAAGTCAATGAACCGTACCCGCCCGTCACGCTCCAAAATGGCATTGTGAAAACCAAAATCCGATGGTGACAGAATGCGATGAATACTGGGAATGGGTTCATTTCCGTCGATTTGCGATGCTTTTATCCTTCTTTCGGTCCGTTCCCTGAGCGATTCCCACACGGGCAGCAATTGATGGTTGATGAAATCATGGGCCGCATGGTTCACTTGGCTGGGCCCTGGTTCAACGGTCGCCAATCGTGCCATGCGATGACTGATTTGTGAAATATGGTCTTCCAGACTGAAACATGCCTCGGATGCTGCGGGAAGGGCGTCCGCACCCGGTTTTTCCAAAAGCCCGTTCAAGGCTTGAACAAGAGCCATGGCCTGGGCCACATGGGGCCACCCCACCGATTCAGGAGTAATCCTCTCGCCGTAAATGAATTCGTAGAGCCCCAGCCGGTTTTCTCTGTCCTGAACAATCGGCTTTGGAACGGCGTCGATGCCATACTGGTTGGCAAAAGAGAGGAAGGCGAATTCATGACCCAAACGATCCCGAGGGTCCTTGGCACCATGGTAGTATGATTTCAGAAGATAGTCGGCGGCATCCACCGTCACTCTGAAGACCCGGTTGTTGTGCCCCCCTGAAATGGGATGAATGGTCGCGTTTCCTTCTATTCCCGCCTTTGTCAGCAGTTCTTGGGCCAGGTGAAACATCCCTTTGGTCTCTTACGGGTGGCTCAAAGGACGGCCCTAAAGGGATTCCAGAATGAACGGGTAGACATCCTGCCAGGCCCCGAACCGAACACAGCCCTTTATGTGGGAGTGCCTGTCCCATGGGTCAAAAAGGAGCCGGGTCACATGGTCCGGAAATGCTTCGTCCAGTAGAAATTCCGGCAAATCGTCGATGAAATGGGTGCACCCAAGATCTTTGATCCTTTCCATCTTCATTTTCCGGCTGGGTTCAAAAAAGACCTGGATATCTTCGCCGCCTTTACCCGGGGAGGCCAGAATTCCGGAATTGTCCATCCATTCATGGGCCGGTTTGTGAAGGTCGTAGGGCTCTCCCGAATAGGGAAACCGTGTCTTGTGGCTCACAATGGCGACGGGAAGGGCATTTGTTTTTAAGAAGTCGAAAAATTCCATGACGCCTGGGAACGGTTCTGCTTCAAAGACCCGGGTGCCGTATACCACTCCCTGCATCCGGGTCCAGACCTCCTCTTTTCCCTGATCTCTTAAGAAATTCCGAATTTTCTCCTTGTTTTCTGGAAAATCCCCAGGGATCAATCCATTTTCAAGGGCGATGCAATGAAAAACGCCGTCATAACAGATGATGGTGTTGTCAAAATCAATGCCCAACTGCATTTTCACGACCCCTGAGCCAAGGCGGCCCATATGCGGTCAGCGATTCCGCTTGGAGTCAGCCCGACCCGGGCCCTTGCTTCCTGTTGTTTTCCGCATCCGTGCAAAAAGGCATCGTTGATTCCGATGCGGCAGATGGTACGTTTTTCGTCCACATTGTCCACATACCATTCGGACAGGGCTCCGCCAAGTCCCCCCACAAGACTGTGTTCCTCCACCGTCACGAGGGTTTGGTATTGATCAAAGCACCCCTCGAGCATTTCTTCATCCAGGGGTTTCACCGTGTGCATGCTCACCACCCGGGCCGAAACACGGTATTTCTCCCACAGGAGTTGCCGGGCCATGGCGGCAAGGGGCAGAACGGTCCCCGTGGCAATGATGGCGACGTCGGTCCCCTCCCAAAGGAGGATGGCTTTTCCGATGGCAAATTCGGGCGTTTTTTCATGAACAACGGGTTCGTTCTTTTTGCCGATACGCAGATAAACGGGACCGGAGTGCTTGAGAGCCGCCCCTAGGGCCAGCTTCACTTCAACGGCGTCTCCGGGGCAGATGACGGTCATGTTGGATAAAGCTCTCAAAAGGGCAATGTCTTCGCAGGCGTGATGGGTCCCTCCCAGTTCGGAATAGGAAAGGCCTGCGCCCACCCCAACAATGGTCACCGGGAGATGATGATAACAGATATCCACCCGAATCTGCTCCAGGCAACGGACCGTATTAAAAGGTGCAATGGTATAGGTGATGGGCCGCAGTCCGGAAAGGGCCATGCCCGCGGCCATCCCGGTCATATTGGCTTCGGCAACGCCGCAGTTGAAAAACCGCTCCGGAAACTTCTCTTTGAAGGTGTTAAAGAGGCGGTTTCCCATGTCCCCGGAGAGCAAAACAATGGCCGGGTCCTGCAGGGCCAAGGCTGTCAGTTCAGCGGCGAATGCGTTTCTCATAACAGCCCCAGTTCCCTTTTTGCCAAAGAGACCTCACGTTCCGTGGGAATCCGGTAATGCCAGTTGTTGTCATTCTCCATGAATGACACGCCTTTCCCCTTTACGGTGTGGGCAATGACCATAACGGGTCTTCCGGATTCATCCGGAACAGGGGATAGCGCTTCCAGAAGCTCCGGCATGCTGTGTCCGTCTATTTCACGGACCCGCCAACCGAAAGAACGCCATTTTTCACTTAAAGGCTCAAGTGCCATAACGTCGCAACTCCTGGCGGTGGCCTGCCATTTATTGAAATCCACAATGGCCGTCACCCTTTCAAGCCTTTGGGATGCGGCGAACATGGCCGCTTCCCAAACGCTCCCTTCATTCAGTTCGCCATCGCTCAGCAATGTATAGGTCCTGTAGGAAATCCCTTGAATCCGGCCTGCCAGAGCCATTCCCAGGGCAATGGAAAGGCCGTGCCCCAGGGAACCGGTGGCCGCCTCAACGCCGGGTGCGCAATTGGGTCCGGGGTGTTCTTCAAGAGGGCTGCCGGAGCGACCAATGCTCAGGAGCAGGTCTTCTCCAAAAAAACCGCGACGGGCAAGGGCTGCAAAAAGGGCTGTGGCGGCATGCCCCTTGCTTAATATGAACCTGTCCCGGTTGGATGCCTTCGGCGCGCCGGGATCGATGTCCATGACCCGCCAGTACAGGGTCACCAGGATATCGATGCAGGAAAGAGAGGACCCCAGGTGCGATATGCCCCTTAAGTGGGAAATTTCAATGATCTTCCCCCGCAGATGCCGGGAAATGGCTTCCAGTTGGGCGACTTCAGGATGCATGGGCCTAATGACGGAAGATTTCTTTCATTTTTTTGATGTTGAAACAATCGGTATGCTCGCGGATATTCCCCGACCGGTAGTTTGTAACGATCTCCAAAATGGCGTCATCCACATCATGGCGGGGTTGAAAGCCGGTTCCCAGCAGTTTGTCTGAATTTAGGCGATAGCTTCGAGGGTCATTGGATCCCGTTACCACGATTTCCGCAGGAACCGATTGAGACACCCGTTTGGCGATGTCCATGATGGATGTGTTCTCGAAACCGGCGTTGTAAATCCCTGGGAATTTGTGGCCCACATCCAGGAAATGAAGCATCACATCGGTGATATCCTGAATATGAATGTTGGGGCGGGTCTGCCGGCCCCCAAACACGGTGATCTTTTTGTTGGCGAGGGCCTGCATGGTCAGCATGTTCACGGAAACATCCAACCGCATGCGGGGGGAGACGCCGCACACCGTGGCCGGCCTGATGCATTGCACCAGGATGTGGTCCTTGTAGCTCAAAAGGACCCGTTCGCTGATCATTTTCGTTTTGTTGTAGTCGGAAATGGGCAACAGGGAAAGGTCTTCGGTGACCTGGGCTTCATCCTTTATGCCGTATACGCTGCCGCTACTGGCATAGATAAACTGCTTTGCGCCGTGCCGTATGGCCCACTCGGCAAGGCCCATGGTGGCCAGGGCATTGATTTCCCAGGTCAGCTTCGGGTTCAAGTCTCCGCACGGGTCATTGGCCACATTGGCCAGATGGATTACCCCGTCCACCTTGTCCAGGCGTATTTCGTCCATATTTCTAACATCTTGCCGTATGATCCGAAGAAACCTGTGCTCGGGGAGCGCGTTTCCGAACCACATGATATCCACCACCGTCACACGATGGTCAAGATCCAGCAGTTTGGGCACCAGGACGGAACCGATATATCCGCATCCACCCGTTACAACAACATGCATTGCTATCCTCTCCTAAGAACCATGATCAGGGTTTGTGCACATAATCCATGGGCTGCCTCTTCAGGGTGACAAGATTGTCCCTGACCCACCCGATGGTTTCCTCAATGCCCTGTTCCAGCTGGATTTGATCCTTCCATCCCAGCTTTTCCCTGGCTTTACCGGCATCAAGGAGATATGCGGCGTCTTTTCCCGGTCGGTCATCAACCATTGTTGTGTTTTCATAAAATGAGATACCCATCTGCCGGGCGACAAGTTCCACCAAAGCCCTGATGGAAATACTTCGCACGGTGGAGAGATGGTAAATCTCCCCTGAATCGCCGTTTTGGGCTGCCAAAAGCGTTCCATTTGCCACATCCCGGATATGAATGAAAGACCGGATCGATTTTCCCCCGCCGTGAAGCTTGAGCTTCCGCCCTGTTAGAAAGAAGAGGACCGATCGCGGAATGATCCGGTAGAGCTGCTGGTGCGGTCCGTAAACGTTGGCCGCGCGGGTTGAGACCACCGGAAAGCCATAGACGTCGAAAAAGGTTTTGAGGCTCATGTCACAGGCGGCGCGAGATACCGCATAGGGGGTGCTGGGATGATAGTTGGTGTTTTCCTTGACCATTCCAGTGCAGGAGCCGTAGACTTCCGGTGTTGAGATATGAACGTATTTTTCCAGAGAATCATATTGTCGCAAAAAGTCGTGCAGTTTCACGGTGGACACCACATTGGTCTCTAACCAGTGCTCCGGATGGCGCCAGCTTTCGCCCACCATGCTTTGTGCCGCGAAATTGACCACATGGGACGGTTTAAACGCTTGGATGATGCGGGAGATGTCTGGAAGATCGTGATTGAGATCCAGCCGGTGAAACCGATACTGTGGGCTTTTCCGCTTTTTGTACGGCAGAAAGACCCTGTGCGGTTCCAGGGACCGGCTGATGCCGTTTACCTGGAAGCCTTTTTCCAGCAGGAAATCCACAAAATGGCTGCCTGAAAAAGAATTGCTGCCAAGCACCACAAATCTGTTTTTCATGGATGAAACACCTCCCAAGAAGGGCCTACTTTAAAAGGGAGACGATCCCTTTTAAAAGACTCACCCGATCGATGGACCTTTCGTTTCCCCTGATGGCCACCGCCTGGGCCCCGATCATATTGGCCACGAAATTCATGATGTCCGGCGGCACCTTTCGGCAGGCCATGGCAGCAGTCAGCGCCAGCACCGCATCCCCGGCACCCACCCGGTCCACGATCTCCTTGGCAAAGGCGGGACATTCATGAAAGCCGTATTCTCGGTCATACAGGATGCTGCCGCTTTTTCCCCTGGTGACCATGATGGAGGGACAATTCATTCGTTTTGAAAGATTCAACGTGAGGTCTTCCAGATCGCCACTCTTATTTCGCTGGTCCAGCCGCAATTCCCCTTCATGAATGCAGATATGGTCGGCCCGGGTATATTTGCTGATAGCGTGAAAACCGATGTTGGCCGCATTGATCTGGGTATTAATGGAAACAAAGGGCCCGTGATGCTCCAGGATCCGTGCCCCTTTTTCGCCAATGAGCCCGTGGCCGTAGTCCGCAACCACCACCAGGTCGCATTCCGGCAAATGACGTTTTAAGAGATCGCAGAAAAGATCTTCCTCCTCATGATTCAGGGGTTCGTCATCAATTTCATAAACCCCCAATAGTTTGGAAAAGGAGTACTTATCAACAAACCGTCGCTTGACGATGGTGGGGGAACCGCTTTTATAAACCACCAGGGGATCCACGTTCTTCTTGAGCCGTTTTCGGAAAAAGGATTCCTTTTCCGGTTCTTTTCCAAAATAGGTGATGAAACGGATGCTGTTACAGAATTCTCCCAAATGATTGGCGATGGCGGCGGCCCCGCCCGCGTAGCGGTCCGCGGCCACATGTTTCATGACCAGCATGGACTCTTTTCCCGATTTTCCAAGAGGGTCACAGTACACGTATTCATCAATAATGCTTTCGCCGACAACCACAATGCGGAGATCCTTCAATCTTTCGATCTCTTCCGTTACCGCCATTGGTGAATAACGGTCGCGAAACGCGGCCAGGTATCGGTTGGTCCGTTCGTCAAAGGAGGGCAGCAGGCGGTTGATGAGGTTCGAGGAACTGAAGATGATATCATCGGTAAAGCGGATCTTTCCTCCCACGGACACGACCGCTTCTGTTTCTTCACCGATCTTTCCGGTGATATCCTTGCCGGGATCCCTATAGTCCGGACCTTTGGCGTAGATGCGGGGTTTTAGCAGCCTGATGGTTTCAACGGACGTGGCCCATTTGTTAATGGCCACATGGTCAACGCAGTCCAGTGCGGCGATGGCTTCCGCGCGAAGATCCTCTGAAAAAGCGGGGCGGTTTGGGCCTTTGTTCACGAACTTGTCCTGGGTCAAGGTGACGACCAGTACATCTCCCATTTCACTGGCCTCCTGCAAATGTCGAATATGCCCCAAATGAAGCAGATCAAAAACCCCATGGCAGAGGACCAGTTTCTTGCCGGCGGCCCGCAAATCTGTTCCCAGGTCTCTTAACTCGTCCAGCGACTTGATTTTGTTTTGATAGGTGGGCGCCATCGTTTTTATCCTGAGGTTTTTGTTTCCACCATGTCCATCCAGTGGTGAAGAATCACCGAGTGGCAGGTTTCCGCCAATCCATAGCTGTCCGCCATGACATAGATGTTCAAATCACCGATTTTCCTGAGCGGGTTTTCCGGAGACATGGCGGACAGGGTGACAATGTTGAGACCCATTTTCCGGGCAATTTGACATGCCATCAGTATGTTTTCGGATTCTCCCGAGCTGCTGATGGCCACCAGCATGTCTCCTTGGCGGGCTCTTCGTTTTAGCGGCTCCGCGAATACCCATTCGTATCCCATATCATTGGAGATGGCTGTGATGAGGGAGAGGTCTGAAAAGACTTCCGTGTGGAGGTGGGCATTCTTGGCCAGATCCGCTGCAAAATGACTTGCCATGGATGCGCTGGCACCATTACCGATGAAGTAGACCGATTTATCCTTTTCCTTGAGACCGATCGTCAGCTCTTTCCAGAGGTCAAAACCCTTATCCGGAAGATAGGTTGCGCCGTCGCCGTTTTGAAAACAGAGTTTCTTAAGAATTCTCTCAATTACGGCAATGCGGCTTTTCCAGAAGAATGCCATTTCTTTCCATGGGAGCACATAGCTCCGCCCTTTGCATTACATCACGAAAGGGTAATGTCGGTCCTTAAAGATTGTTTTTTAAAAGCGCATGTGACCGGGTGCTTCAACCTTCTTTTTTGGCTTCCCAGATCAATATGCGCGGTCTTTCTCTCAGTTTCGGCATGAATTCATCGAATTCATCTCTGCTCAATACCAGAGACCGGATCTTTCGTTTAATATATCGTTCAGTTTTTCTGCTCAAATCATTCAGGTGATATTGATCGATATTTCCTACCAGGAGAAGGTCTACGATACCTGTGTCTTTTCCTTCGGCGTAATCATCTATGAGATAAGCCTTTTCCAGGTCCCCCAGCCGGGTGACAATGCTGTCAATGACCTGATCGATGCCCATGGCTTTGCCCACCATGGATTTGAGTTCAGGGAATAGAGGGTGTTTGTCGTTGGCTTTGTAGAGAATGTTGCGGCCGTTTCTTTCGGAATTGAGCAGGCCCGTTTTGGTCAGCTGATTCAGTTCTTCCCGCACGGAGTTTGTGGAAACCTGAAATTCCTTGGCCAGTTCTCTCAAGTATGCCCGGGTTCCAGGATTAAAGAAAAAGCGGGTTAAGAGTTTTATTCGGACCTTTGATGCGATGAGTCCCGAAAATATGCTTTCCAAAATCCTCTCCTTTATGAGTAGTAAAGTTACTCATAACATATCCATGGATATAGTCAAGTTTTTTCTGAACAATATGGTTGTGATTCTTGAATGTGAAGCCTATAAAGACGTCAGGAATGTTTCATGGATTTGCATGGGCTGTAGTATGTGCTGAGGTGTGAACGATGACCTTCGACGAACTTTCGAAACGGTTTGTGGATTATGTGACGGACTACCCAATTAGATTTGATGAGATTGCCATCTGGCGGAATCCCATTATGGCCTGTGCCCCGGCCGACCGCCGATTCATGGGTTTGAAGGAGATGACCGTACCGGATCATGCGGCTCCTGATGCGCTTTTGCCCGGTGCCAAAACAGTGGTGACATGGTTCATACCATTCAAACACCACATCCAACGGGACAACACCGGTGGCGAACGCCCCGCGGTTAGCTGGGGCCGGGCCTATTTTTCCACCAACAAGATGATTGAACGTGCAAGTACTGCCATGGCAAGCATGATCAAAGGGGCCGGAGGAAGGGCCGCCCTCACCCCGGCAACACACAATTTCGACAAGAAACGGTTAGTGAGCCTGTGGTCCCACAAACATCTGGGACACTTAACCGGCCTGGGCCGGTTCGGGGCCAACTGTCAGCTCATCACACCCTCCGGTTGCGGCGGCCGTTTGGGCAGCCTGGTCACGGATTTGGACCTGGGTGACCACCCGCTGGTGACCACCGAGGCCCTTTGCCTGGTCAAAGCCGGTAAGAAATGCGGCAAGTGTATCAAGACATGTCCCATCGATGCCTTGTCCGGAGAGGGTATCAACCGTACCGCCTGCTATGCCCGTTTGCGGGAGAATTATCATTTACTGATGGAACCTGACGATCTGCCGGACACCACGGACGTCTGCGGCAAATGTCAGGTGGGCATGCCGTGCAGTTTCGCGTCACCGCTGCCCGTAGACTAGTCTTTTAGGTTGGAGACCCGGCAAATATGTTAAGGTGATTCTGCGGGCTTTTGGGCCGCCAGTTCCTCGGGAAATCTATCCATATGGGGGAGCCGCACGATCGCGGGAAACTCCTTTATAAGGTTCGTTTTTTCCAGATATGCGGATTTGCCAATGGCGATGCATCTGGCGTCTTTCTGAAGAACGCAGGCCGCTTTAAGGAGGGCAAGCTTCTGGTCGATGGGCAGCGTCAGATCTACGACCACCATGAAGAAGGAATCGACTTTCATGGCATGCATCGTAGCGCCGTTATTGGGGTAACGAACGGGCTTCATTTTTTGAAGCCGAACATGTTGGCTCAAGTAGTTGACCCGAACAGGACTGTCACTGATAACCAAAACACGCAAATCTTCCAAGTCGTCCTCCAAAAATCTGTTCAGCACGGTTCATGAAACTTGACTCACAAGATAGTCTGAGGATTTGAGCTTCTTAAAAAGGGTATCAAGATGGGAAAGACCCCTGGTTTCTACCACGAACTCCACTAAAGCCGACTGAAGAGGCAGTTTTGTAAATGCCCGCTGATGGTGAACTTCAACGATATTGGCTTCGGCATCGGCGATACAACGGGTAACATCGGACAACGCGCCGGGAGCGTCCCGCAACTCCACCCTCAGGCGCACGAGACGCCCGGTTCTGACCAAGCCGCGCTGGATGATGGAGGACAGGGGGAGCAGATCTATGTTGCCGCCGGAGAGAATCAGTCCTGCCGTCTTTCCCCTGAAATGCGGCGGGTGTTTCATTGCGGCTGCGAGCCCCACGGCCCCGGCCCCTTCTACCACGGTTTTTTCAACTTCCAGCAGCAACAATACCGCCTTTTCAATATCGACCTCATCCACGATGAGTATGTCGTCGACGTTTTCCTTTACAATGGGCAGGGTGAGACGGCCCGGTTCCTTGACGGCGATCCCCTCCGCAAGGGAGCATTTCGCCCATTTCGGCGATGTTCCTTTGAGGGCGCAGCACATGGATGCATACCCTTTTGCTTCGACACCGATAATGGATATATGAGGATTGATGGATTTTGCGGCAATGGCGCATCCCGAAATGAAACCGCCACCGCCCACCGGCACCACAATGCACTCAAGATCGGGATAAGCTTTCAGCATTTCGAGGGCAACGGTTCCCTGACCCGCCATGACTTTTTCATCGTCGTAAGGATGGATCAGTTCCAGGCCTCTTTCAGCCGCCAGCCCCGTTGCGTATTCCTTGGCTTCATCAAAGTCTTCCCCTTTGAGGATCACTTCCGCATTGAAGGCCCGGGTATGTTCCACTTTGAGGTTGGGAGTATACCGCGGCATGATGATGACCGCCGGGATGCGCAGGCGTTTTGCGTGATAGGCCACTGCCTGGGCATGATTTCCGGCACTTACGGCGATGACGCCTGTGCGGCGACATTCAGGGGAGAGGGACAGCAGCTTATTGAGTGCACCTCGTTCTTTGAAGGAGCCGGTGAATTGAAGATTTTCAAATTTCAATATCAAAGAGGCGCCGGTAATCTCCGAAAGGGTTGTGGAAGGGGCGCAGAGCGTATTTGAAACGCTGCCTTTGATCGCTTTCTTTGCGTCGTAGATGTCATCAGGTGTCAATGCCATGTGGTTTATGTCCCCTTTTAAAGGGCTTCAGCAAGGGCGCAACGCGTCCTTTAGGAGCAGCTTCATGTGGGAGCGGAGCATTTTTGCAGCCCGGAAGGAGCCTCAGAGGTCGCTTCTGGTTCGAGGCGGTTTTTGCCCCTTTTGAGTCGGGATGAAAGACTCAAAAGGACCGGTTTTACGGACAAGGCCAATAAAAGGAGCGCCGCGGTCCATTGTGCCCATATGGGTACAATTTCAGCGGCCTCTCCCAAGAGGGCCTTTGGTTCAAGAGCAAGTGCGCCATAGAAGTAATCCACCAGGAGCCCAAAAAGAACCGCGAAAAGAGCGATTGCCGAAAGATAGATGGCCGTGGCCCGTTTCCCCAGCGTACCCCAGAGAACCGTTAGAGAAGTGATGTTGGTGGCCGGACCGGCAAGGAGAAATACCAGGGCCGCGCCCGGGCTGACCCCTTTTAGAATGAGTGCCGCGGCGACAGGGGTGGATGCCGTGGCGCAGATATAAAGCGGGATGCCCATCCCAAGCATGAGAAACATGGAAGAAAGACCGCCTCCCAGGTAGCGCACCACTATTTCGTCCGGAACAAGGGCCGTAATCACCCCTGCCAGCAGAATGCCGATGAGAAACCAGCCTGCCATATCGTTCCACACATCCAAGAGGGCATACTTCAGCCCTGCGGTGGTTTTTTCTTTAAACGTGTGATGTTTCTTGTGCTCTTCCGGCGGACAGCCGTCCCCGTTACAGCAGGCATCCACCGGGCAGGTGAGGTCTATTGGGATCATCTTATCATCTTCAGGATGGTTAAAGGCGTTTTCGGCAATACCGGCGGCGGTGGCAGTGGTAAACGCTGCCATGGGGCGTGCCACGGTCATCACCGGGTCCAGCAGTGCATAAGTAATGGCCAGAGAATCGATGCCCGATTCGGGCGTGGATATCAGAAATGCCGTGGTTGCCCCGGTGTTGGCGCCTTGCTTTCGCAGGGAGACGGCGGCGGGCAGCACCCCGCAGGAACAGAGGGGCAGGGGAATACCCAGGAAGGCGGCCTTGAAAACCGAACGGAGTTTTCCTTTTCCCAATTGCCGACCAATGGTTCCTGGATTTAGGAAAACATGCAACAGACCGCTCACAAGGAGCCCGAACAAAACATAGGGCGATGATTCAAGTAGCAGATGCCATGCTTCTGCAAGCATATTGGTCAAGAATATCATTTTAGGGTCTTCCTTTAAAGCTATTCGCGTACATGCTCGAGCCCTATTTTCAGCAGTTCGGAAACGTGATCATCGTTTAAGGAGTAATAAAGCACCTGGCCGTCGCGACGCTGCCTCACGAGATTCAGGTCTTTGAGGCGCCTCAACTGGTGCGAAACCGCTGAGTCGCTCAGTCCGGTAAAGGCTGCCAAGTCACACACGCACATTTCGCCCCCTTGGAGGGCCATCACCATTTTGAGACGGGTATCGTTTCCCAACACCTTGTAGGTGAGTGACAACTGCTCAAGATCTTTACGAGAGACGGCCTCTTTCCAGGCACGTTCAACACGACCCAGATGCACCACGTGAATCTGGCAACCGTCTTCTTTTAAAATCCTGTTTTTGCGTTGGGTCATCTCATAGCCATTAGAGTAATTGAACACATGCTCAAATATGTTAATGGCCTTTTAGAACGGTGTCAAGGTTTTCCAAAGGAGGTTTGTTGCGAATGCTGGCGGTATGTATATAAAGAGAGCGAATGGATGTGAATGCCATATTCACCGGGGGTTATGATTTTGGATTCCCCCTGCGAAATGACTGCAGTGGGGAATCCCATCCAATCATATGATTCAATTTCGTCTACTTGTCTGACGCTTTTTCTGAATCGCCCAGGCGCTTGTTGAGCTTGTCCAGTGTCGCCGACATTTCGTCAACCTGTGCTTTCAGGACCCTCAATTCATCCGCCGAACGATCAATCCCATCCATTTCACGGGGCTGACCCTTAGGGGTCCGCCCGTCGCCGATGGTCCTGCGAAACCCCCGGCAGAACCCGCGACCGTTTCTTGATCCGCCATCCCGCCCGCCATATTCGCGCGCACCATGTTTCGATCCAAATGCGGGGCCTTTACTGCTGCAGCATCCGCGCCCGCCGCCGGTCATGGGGCCTGTGCCCTCGGGCCCTCTTCTATTAAATCCGGGCATCTGTGTCACCTCCTTTCCTTTAAAAGGGATCTCGTCTCCCGCGCCGCCGTCGCCTGAAACCTCTGGGAGGCAGCTCAAAATCTCCTCCCTCAATGCGAAGCATTTTTCCCAGAACCAGGGCTTCTGCGATCCTTTTCCTGGCTTGCAGCAGGATCCGGCCGAAGGTGGCCCTTGACACATTCATCCGTTCGGCCCCTTGTTCCTGGCTGAGGCCTTCATAATCACGCAAGCGAATCGCTTCCAAACCCTCAAGGGGCAGAAAGACCGTCTCAATTCCCCTTTTGTGGCAGGGATGAGGCCTGAAGCCGTCCACGATGGGGGGGCTGTTTACAAATCTCGGTTTCCGCGGTCTGGGCATCAAATCCCCTTTCTGTTATGAGCATTTGCTCATAACTTAAGATGGCATCTCTTCGCTGTCAAGGATTATTTTGAGCATATGCTCATTTAAATTCATGTGGACACCAAACCTGCTCATGGATCGCCTGCCGGTCTGGTTTACGGTTTGATGCTATGATTTGCATTTGTGATCTTCTGTCAAAAGGCTTTTAAAAGGCCGACTCTCCGGCTTCACGGATCTTTTCTTGGTCAGATAGTCTTTGGGCTTTTTCAGTGGCCAGCATTTTTTCCAGGTTGGCCACATAATAGATGCAGAACAGATATTCCGGATTTCCCAGCCTGTCTAAAGAGGTCGTAACAATGAAGTAGTCCTTGTCATCGATCCAATAGAGTGTGGTGTTCTTTTCCTCCTCCCATTTGAATTGTTCAGGCGGTCCGTATTTTTTTTTGAGGGTTTCGACGATGGCAGCACCCCCGGGCCCGGCGGAAATGCTGAAAAAGAGGGGATTTCCTGTGTCATTTGAAAAATAGAGCGTAATGTCTTTGAAAGGCGTCTCCTTCAATCGGGCATATCGGTACATGAGTTTGGTGGTATTGTGCTCCACGCGTTGGCCTTCCGGGAGGTTCAGCCGGCGGTTGAGGTCATAGAGCGCGGGAAAATGCTTCTTGAAAAAGGCACTTGAGTAGAAAAGGGTGAGATCAATGACGTTTTGTTGGCTGATGGCATCGGAACCGAGCTTTGCTTCGAGTCTGCGGCGCACGGCGCTTGAATAATGACTGTTGGCGCCCAGATCAAAGAAAGCAAAGCCTTTTAGGGTATCAGGTTGCTGCGGTGCTTCGGCCTTTTTGTCGCTGCAACCGGAACAAAAAAAGCACAGCATGACGAAAAGCCCTAACAAAAAAAGTACACATGGTCTTACCATATACATTTCAAAAGCCCTCATTCACTGTCATTAAGCCAAAGCTTAGGTTCAATTACTGCAAATATCGCGCTGTCTGTGTTTTCAAAAATCAAAGCGTCTGAACCGGTTGAAAACAGAGTAACACCTTCTTTAGGTGATGGAAACCAAGAATTTAGTATGGGACAGGTTTTTCATTATCAACCGGTGGGCATTGGAACTTATGGAAGTTTTTCTACTGGGAAATGAATCGTACCGTATTGACAATATCTTGGCGGATAGCTATTAATTGAAGAGACGTTATTGATTAACGAGTAATCAATGGGGACATTATGAAAGTCGAACTAAGACTCTTTGCCTCGCTCAGACAATATTTGCCCGGGGAATCAAAGAACAACGAGGGTACGACCCGGTTTCGCGACGGCATCACCGTCAACGGCGTACTGGAGGATTTAGGGATTCCCAGAGAAACAGTCAAAATCATGTTCTTGAACGGGACCCACGCCACGGGGGATGAGGTCCTGCGGGAAGGCGACCGGTTAGGCATTTTCCCGCCCGTGGCAGGGGGCTGATCAGACCTGCCTCACTTGCAGGAACACCTGCCTGCCCTTCAAAACATCATTTCCCAAAGCTTTCCCATCCAGCCTTTCACCGTTTAGGTCCAGCGTCTCGATCTCCCTCCACATGGGGGCGTCTTGCTGTCCCAGCAAAGCTTGAAGGTCGTCTCCCATCACACCGACACCCTGCTCCAGGATCTTGGGGCCCACCTCACTGCCCATGAAATTAAACAGCCTCAGGACAATGTACCCTCTCCCCGATGATTGTGCATCTTCTTCCTCGGTGTGGGTTATCTGACAACGGAGGACTGCGCAGGCACTTTGCTTCCTGAGCATGGCCCCGAGGAGCCCGGGCATGGCCGCGGAAAGGGTCAGGGTGACGCCGTCCTTGATGACGGCCTTATCCAAATCGTCCACCGGTTTCGCATCGAGAAATATGGTCTGAATGCGTTTTTCGACGTATGCGGAGGGCAGTCCGATTTGTTCCTCGAGAAATTGTTTGATGGTGGACCCCACCTCTACCTCCATGATGACACCCTTCTGCAAAAAGGGAAAGAGGTAAGGGAATGCACCGGATTTGGCGGTGAGGGCCAGGGTTGCATCCCGGTCTGACTGTTTATCAATGTTCACCATTGGCAAAGTCTCCAACAAAGAAGCGGGAAGGCCCGAAGGAGCCTTCCCGCCTTGAGGGTCAAAAGATTGTTTTAAAAATTGTACACTGAATCAAGGTCCTCATCCGAGACCTGGAAGGTGATGTTGTGCGGGGGCAGGGCCTCTTTTTTGAAGAAATCCGGCAGACGGTCATGTTCCGCCGCAAACCCGGCCTTCAGGTTAAATTCACGCTCGTTTTTGAGAACGGATTTGCCCAGCGCCATCACACCGTCGTCGTTCATCTCGGTGCCGGTAAAGGCGCTGATCAAGTCCAGTAAGGCCTGGTTTGTCTCCGGCTGGGTCGCAGTGGCAAATGTGACGAACAGGCACATGCCCGTGGAATCCACAGCTGCCGTGGCAATCTGGAAGGCCTGGGAAAGCGCCGCCTGTCCTTCAGGCTTCAGGGGATCGACCGGATCGCCCACGCCAAGGACGTTGGTGGCCACTGCGTAACCGGCGGTGTGGTCCGCACCCATGGTGCTCGTGGCATAGGTCACGCCAATGCCCATGACGGTACGGGGATCATAGGCCGGCATGGATTGTCCCTTGACAACAGGCACCCTCTCAATGCCGAAGATCTTGCCGGTCACGGCAGCACCGCTGCCCAGGATGCGGCCGAGATCCGATCCCTTGCCAACCTCTGCCAAGAGGTTGATAGCCCCTTTGGCATCACCAAACTGGGCCAGTCCGGCCTCCATGGCCACGCCGATGGTTGCGCCCATTTCAATGGTGTCCAGGCCGAAGTCGTCATCCATGCGGTCCAACTGGGCAATGGCATCCAGGTCGTCGATTCCGCAATTCCCGCCGTGGGCCCAGACCGTTTCATATTCCGGCTGCTTTGTGACGTAATTCCCGTCCTTGTCATTGAAGATGCCGGAGCACTTGATGACGCAGCCCCTGTGACAGCCATGTGTGGCCGCGCCCCCTCGGGCGACTTCCGTTTCCGCCAGGGTCTCACCGCTTATCTTGGCACAGTTGTCAAACCGTCCCAGCTGAAAGTTGTTCGTAGGATAGCCCCCTGCCTCGTTGATGACGTTGGTCAAAACATTGGTTCCAAATGCCGGGAGTCCTTCACCGGTGGTCGCGTTTTTCATCAGGCCTTCGACCCAGCGCTTGTTGGCATCCTTGAATGCATCTGGATCTTTGGGGGTCCGGTTCTTCAAGCCAGCGTCGTCCAGGATAATGGCC
>JANQDY010000238.1 GCA_028278625.1 Thermodesulfobacteriota bacterium | reverse complement strand
TGGAGTGCGTCTGCCAGGTACTTGAGCGTCCATGGGTCATCGGGCTTTATCTTGAGGGCCTTCAAAAAGACCTGTGCGGCCTCTTTGTTCCGTTTTTCCTTGTAGAGAATATTCGCCTTGACCTTGTATGAAAAACTGTCATTGGGATCGAGCTTGAGGGCTTTGTCGATATTTTTGTGGGCGGACTTGTATCGGCCCAGCACTTTCTGTGCATCTGCCAGATATTTGAGGGCCCATGCGTCGTTGGGCCTTATTATGAGGACTTCATCAAAGGCTTTGACAGCCTCTTTATACCGGCGTTTTTTGTACAGGGTGATCGCTTCCTTTTTTGCCGCCGAAACCTCTTTTGTGGCAGACAGGGTCGTGGTGGTTTTGGAAACTCCGGGTTGTTTTACCCGGGAGGGGTCTAATCGGGTTTCTCTTATCTTCTCAAGGTTGATTGATACGGTTTTCTTTTCATCCGCTTTTACCGTGATCCAGTTTTTCTTTGTTTGATATCCTTTGTGTGATACCTCCACATGATAGCTGCCCGGCTTAAGGGGCATCCCCTGGTAGAATTTCGGCCTGATATTGAGAATCCTGATGGTTGCGTTTTTCGGATCGGTTACCACAAACAGCTTTGGTTTTGCTTTAGCCTCCGGAATTGAGACAGCCTCTTCTTTTTTTAAGGTTTCCAGTTTGGCTTCTGCAATGGGTGTGAATACCCCTTCGGGGAAAGCCCTGATGTAGGCCTCAAACAATACGGGGTCATCGCTGTCCTTAATGGATTGCCAGAACAGCAGCTCCTTATCGGCATTGATTTGAGGAATATTGTGGGTGAGCACATTCGCTTCAGGCGTTTTCGGTTTGTCATGGGGGGCATCCGGCAGAACAAACACGAAATCCCCCCGGTCCAGATCAGGGTCCTTGATCTTTCCGTATTGTGGCGTCTGTCCTTTTCTGTATGAAAGCACTTTTTTGTGAAGATACATGCCCATTTCCGTGCCGGTAATGTATCCGTCCTTGTCAAAATCCCCCTCCCCTTCCAGGGCCCGAATAAATGAAGGGGTAAACACGCTTCTGGCAGGCACTTCTTCTCCGGCGCTCCCCGCGGAAATAAACTGGCGCACCGGTCGAGAAGTGACATCTGTAATGTTGGGTGGAATCCGGGGCAGTGCTTTGGCCTTAAACACGGTTCCGGAAAAACAGCTATCGAACAGGAACAGCGCATGCTTGGCTTCTATGACCCGGGACCAGGTGAGAATTTGATTCATTCCGATGGCTTTCCTGGCAAATCCTTTTTCGTCGTACCTTGGATCGGGTGCATCCACCGGCACAAGGTATCCCTTCTTTCCCCGTTTTCTGCTATGCCCGTGCCCCGAAAAAAAGAACAGAAGACGGTTTTCCTCGTCAAAACCGTAGGTGTCAATAAAGTCTTCGAAAGCCTCGTAGAGTTCGTCACTATCGGGATTCATCACCGTTACCACATGAAACCCTCGTTTCTTCAATGCCGCCCCAATCTCTTCAATCTCATGGGGAATGCTCTCAAGTTTTGGCCACCCGGCGGTATAGTCGCTGACGCCGATCAGTAGTGCATAACTCCCCTTGTAGAGGCCCACCGGACGTCCGGAGTTGTCTTTCACCACCACCTTGATCCCCTTGGTCTCCGAGCCGAAGCAGAGAGGAGAAAGCATCGTGATCAAAACCAATAAAAACCCGAAAAACACTTTTCTTTTCATGTCCCTTCCCTTTCTAATAACCCGAATGCTCCGGGTTCACTGAATGAAAAGGAGATCCGGACGACCTTCTTTGTTTCCGGCCGGACCTTGTAACGGTCATCGAGTCTCAAACCGCAAACCCAGACCAGTTTGCTTCCCAGACACAGGAGGGGCAGGGATTTTCGCACATGGGACGGGATTTTCCGGTCCACGAAGAAATCCTTCAGTTTCTTGTGTCCGGTCATGCCAAGGGGTATAAACCGGTCTCCGGGTCTTGAATTTCGAAGAATCAAAGGGAAGGATATGCGGTCACTGTCCAGATGGGCGACCCAGGGTGATGAATTTAGAAGGGTCGGGATCTCTTCTTTGTCCCATTCCATAACGGTCACCGTACAGGGAAACGGCTCCAGTTTGAAAACACCCTCGCCGTTCAGGATGGCGCTATAGCCGTTTTCTTTCTGATCCGTTTTGAGACCCTCTCTCCTCTTGCTGAAATAGAGTGTGTCGTAGCTTCTTCTGACCACGATCCCATTGGGAAGGTCGCATGTTGCCTGCGGTTGCCCTTTTAAGAGTCTCTTGACGGCCTCGATGTGGCTCAGTTGAATCCGGCGAAGATTCCCCTGCACCCGCTCAATCACTTGCCGGATAATTCGGCTTTGAAGGGCATGGGCTTGTTGGGCCAATTCCCTTAGGGGGAGGCCCAATACATTTGTTTGATCGGTTTTCACATGCGCCGCGATCCATTTGTTCGCTTCGTTCTCCATCCAATTTGTTTCTTCCCGCAGGATGTCGGCGGTCTGGCCGAGGATCCGAACGATTCTCGGTTGATAGGTTTTCAGCTGGGGCACCAATTCCAAACGGATTCTGTTTCTCAAATGGCGCTTTTCCAGATTGGATGGATCCGTCACATACGCCAGTTCTCGACGGGCAATATACGATTCGATTTCTCCGCGTGTAACGTCAATGAGCGGCCGAATGATGCCGGGTTCGCGAATGGGGGGGATCCCTGATAGGCCAAGAGATCCGCTTCCCCTCAGAAGCCGCATGAGCACGGTTTCAGCCTGATCATCAAGGGTGTGACCGAGAGCGATTGATTGCGCAGAATGGGCTCTTTTTGCCCGGTCCAGAAACGCATAACGCTGGTCCCTGGCCGCTTCTTCAGGGGACGAGCCCTTACGGTCCGGTGTAAATGCCGCTTTTTCGGTAACAAAAGGGAGGCCTGCGGTGTCTGCCACGCCGGCCACAAATCGGGTTTCACGGTCATCATCAGCGGGTCTCAGACCGTGATCGAAATGGGCCACCACCAGTTCAAGGGAGAAGCGCTCTTTCAATCGGACCAAGACATCCAGCAATACCGCCGAATCGGGGCCTCCTGAAACGGCCACCAGAATCCGGGATCCATGAATGATCATCCCATGCCGGGAAATGGTCTTATCAACTTTTTTGATGAACGCATCCACAAAATTGAACCAAGGTGAAGACTATTCAATCCTCTTTTCCGGAAAAAGCGCCATGATATCGGCTTCGGTGGCGCCGCAGACGCCTCTTTCCGTGATAAATCCCGTCACCAGACGGGCGGGGGTCACATCAAAAGCAGGATTTGCGGCAGGGCTGTCCAAAGGGGATACCAGCACGGTTTGGGTGGTTCCCCGGCAACTCCCCTGAACATATCGGATCTCATCCGGGTCACGTTCCTCTATGGGGATGTCCTTGAGGCCGTCGGTAATATGCCAGTCAAACGTAGAGGATGGGAGCGCCACATAAAATGGGATGTTGTTGTCTTTGGCGGCAAGGGCTTTTAAGTAGGTGCCGATCTTATTGGCCACATCCCCGGCCCGGGTGGTCCGGTCCGTTCCCACAATTACCAGGTCCACCATGCCGTGCTGCATGAGGTGACCGCCGGCATTGTCCGCGATCACCGTGTGGGGAACGCCGTGATTGCCCAGCTCCCAGGCCGTCAACCGGGATCCCTGGTTCAGGGGCCTTGTTTCATCGACCCAGACGTGAACGTCTATTCCCTGATCAAATGCCGTGTAGATGGGGGCGGTGGCGGTACCGTATTCGATACAGGCCAGCCAGCCGGCGTTGCAGTGGGTCAGAATGTTCACCGGTCGGCCCGGCGTTCTCTGTTCCATCTCTTGTATGACCGAAAGTCCGTGCTGGCCGATCCGCTGACAATTCACCGCTTCTTCCTCAACCACTTTCAGGGCTTCCGACAGGGCCACCTTGACCCGGGCATCGTAGGCAACTTCCTGTAAGGCTGCACTCTGAACGCGATCCACGCCCCAGAAAAGATTCATGGCCGTGGGCCTGGCGTTTTTGAGCCGGGTACATTCCGCTTCAAGAAAGTCATCGTCGGAGCCCCTGTTCGTTTCCTGAACCATGCTGATATAGACACCCAGGGCGCCGGTGGCGCCGATCAGCGGGGCACCTCTCACATACATCTCCTTGATGGCGCAAATGACATCATCCACTGTCCTTAGGTCTTCAATGATGAGCTGGTGGGGCAGAAACCGCTGGTCAATCACCCGTACGGTCTTTGACGCTTCATCATACCATATGGGCCGCATTTCCTTTCCGTCTACGTTCATGGGTATTTCTCCATTAATGAAGGGCTGTTTCAGCTTCAAAGGCATTATAAAACCATATTACACAGAAATGTGTGAGATTCAAAAGGCAAAATACAAAATGGATTGCCAAGCGGCGCTTCTGTGGTGGGTGGTTACAAACAACATGTGCCGGGTAAAACCCGGCACTGGCGGAAATGCTATTTTGTTTCAGTCTGCTAATGAATCTCAATCTGCCTGGGCTTTGCCGCTTCGGATTTGGGCAGATGAAGTTTCAGCACGCCGTCTTTCAATTCGGCGTTGACTTTAGCCACATCAATGGTCTGCGGAACCGAAAAGGTTCTCTGATACTCAACATCCCCAAATTCCGCCCAGGTCGCGGAGCCCTTGGTTTCAAGATGCCGATAGCCGCTGATGGCCAACCGTCCGTTATCAATGTTGATATTGACATCCTCTTTGGCAACACCCGGCATATCGGCATACATAAGAATTTCATCCTCATTTTCGTAAATATCCACCACCGGTGTGACGGCGGGGATCTGCCGACTGCGCTCAGGGAGATTTTCTTCTCTTTTAACAAGGCCTTTTTGTTCGCTCATGTCCGTACCTCCAATCATCGAATTCCTAGTTTATTCCAAATAGTATTAATTGATGGTAACCTGCTTCGGCTTTGCCGCTTCAGCCTTTGGAAGCGAAAGCGTTAAAACGCCATCCTCCAATGCCGCATCTGCTTTTTCCACATCAATATCATCGGGTAAAGTGAAGCTTCTTGTGAAAGTCAGAGCGCCCCTTTCGACGCGATGTGATTCATAGCCCTCAGGTGCATCCGCCTTTCGGGATCCGCTCAATTCGAGGTAATTTCCCTGAATCTTGACCTTAAGATCCTCTTTTTCAAGTCCGGCGACTTCCGCCTTGAGTACAAACCGGTCACCATTGTCATAAAGGTTCGTTCTGGGAGACCCGTCACCGAGACGCCATCGGTACCCTTCGCTATAGGATCTGTCGAAATCCGTGAACAATCTGTTCATTCTGGAACGAAGCAGATCCATGGCACCAAACATCCTGTCAAAGTCACTAATTGCTGTCCACATAACTGTTCCTCCTCAATAAAACGGTTTAGCGTGACATCCTTATTCGGAAAGATTTCTTCATCACGTTAATCAAAAGGGCTTTCGGAATCCATTTCGAGTACCCTGGAACCCTTGACAAAAAAATTAGCAATAAAAAGTCAAATGTCAATATCCTTCATGTCAAAATTTGGCATTTGAATAAAAATTACGATTTTATTGTAAGTTGACAAAGTAATGACAGTGGCATAGATTGAAAGCTAAAATGGTGTTTTTACCCAAAATGCGTGAAAGGAATGATGCGATGGAGCGCAATCTGACAATGGAAGACCTGAAAGGAAAGCAATCGGTGAGAGCCACTTTCAGGTTGCCGCAACAGGCCATCGACCTTCTGGCGGTCATAGCAGGACAACTGGGCATCAAACAGAAATCTCTTTTTGATCAGCTCATTGAAGATGCCGCCGCCTTGAATCAGGTGGCCCATGATGCGGGGGGCTATGCCGGAGAAGCAGGGGAACGACGGCAGAAAACATTCGTCTTGAGTAGAAGTTCGCTGGTCCTCTTAAATGATGTGGCAAAAGAGAAGAGGATTCCGCGGGACCTGTTGGTGGAGATTTCTATCAAGCGACTCCTGCCGATTATGGAATCGGAGATGCAAAAGCACCTGCACAGAAAACTGCTTTTGAAAGATATGAAAAAGTACCTGAGGCAGGGAAAAACGCTACTTGAAAAAGCAGGCGATCTGCTCGGAAACGACGATCTCCTCTACACAATGATGGAGAACCAGGTGGTCCTTGCCCAAAAAAACCTGACAGCCATCGACCAGGCTGTCAAAAGGGGAAAGCCCATGGAGGATTGGTAAGAGAGTACCGGCCGGACAGCGGCGCCTTTGGTTCAAACTATTGGGTGTCGCTGTCCGATCCGAAGGACCGAAAGACCGTATTTCTCTATCTTAAGCCGTCCTCCTTTCTGGCGTCCTCCATCTTAAGGCCGCCGATCCGGGGATGGGGTCTGCCGCAATCGGTGACAACCAGGGCCACGACGATCTCATCGGCCCTGGGCGCATCGTCGATGCGTATTGCCATGGCGTCGAAGTGAGTCCGCACAAAGGCGGCATCCTTGTAATTGGTGGGCACATCAATTTCGGTTCCCATGCCTCCCATCTTCTTTGCGGAGGGGATCAACGATTTGCCGCCACCCACCGAGCCCCTGAAGGGTTTGCCCAGTTTGGGGTGCAAAATGGCCGCCGCATGCTCTCTCTCACCCTTTTCTCCCACAATGGCGGCCTTGCCGTAACCTTCCGCATTTTCCGGTGCGATCCCCAAAGTGGCCACAGCCCGGCGACCCAGGACATCTCCCAGGGCTTCCCCGATGTCCATGAGCGGTGTGAGGTCCTCAGCATATTCGCCGGCAAAGGGGTTCTTGATGACCGCTACCACCGCGGCCCGCTTTCCCGGAGGATCCATGGGGCGGCCGCCATCGGAATGAATCTCTTCCAGGATGGTCACATACTTTCTGACTTCCATTCTTCTTATCTCCTTCCTAGATTGAAACCAATTGTCTTTCAAAATAAGGGGTCATGCCCGCTTCACCGTCAACCACGACAAAAACCCCCAGAATACTCCCTTTCCCAACCAGAGACCCGGCCAATCGGAGGGACTGTGAAACAGCCCGAGTACGCGTTTCAGGGTCCAGGTCTTTAGCCTCCACGGTCACGGGGATTCCCGGTATGTCCGTCTGCAAATCCATTTCTTCAGCCAAACGGCGGATAACGCCGGGGGCTTTCACAAAGCTGGCGTTGGCAATAGCGGTGGCGGCTGCATCTGCCAGAGAGGCGGTTCTGGCAATCACCGTAACCGCCGAAGCGATACCGCATGTGAGGCTTCGGCCTCCGAGACCGCTGGTGGCAACGCCGAAGGCGGCGCGTTCTTTTCCGGTTGGAACCGCCAAAAGAACCGCACGATCAAATTCCTGCTCGTTTACCCGTTCGCGAAGTCCTACCCGGACCGTGTTGGGGGCCGTTAAGCGTACCGCAATATCGCCGCCGTTGTTGACAATGACCCTTGTCATGCCCCTTTGAAAGAGAAAATCCGCAACTTCGTCGGAGATGGCCCCAGCCACCGCCGCCATGGGGGTAAGCGACATATTTCCAACGGCCTTAACACTCTCCAGCATTCTCAAAGCGGGCTGTTCCCCCGGCATTTGGCGGATGTTCTTCCAGGGGCGCTGAACCAGCCCTTTGATTCGCGCGACCGCTGCCAGGCAGTCAAAGGCCTTTTCCGCGGCCAACCGGTTCATTTTCAGCTGGGGAACCTTCCCCACAAAGGAGGAAATATGGAGGCGCATGGGGCCCCATTGGGCCATGATGGCGCCCCCACCAACGTGGCGCACAATCCGGTCCGTCAACATGGGTCCTAGTCCCGCAAAGGCTGCGGATTGCCCCTCACCTTAAAGGGTTTCATGGCCTCCAAATGCCCACCCATTTCCCGGTAATCCGGCAAAGTCATGGTGTACTCTATGGGACAGATGGTGGCCGGTGTCGGAGTCCAATAGAAGGCGCCCTTTTTCACCCGCGCAACATCCACCATGAAATTGATGCCTCCGCCCGGGAGGATAAATGCGGGTGCGCCTCCCACGGTGAGAGAGGCTTTCTGGCGGTGCACGGCATGGGTGAGCTTGATGGGGTAGCGGGTGACCCCGGCCCGTGCGCTGCCGCCGGCACCGCCCATATAGACGGCAGACACCCTTGAGGGTTCGCAACTGGCTGAAATGGCATTAAGGGCTCTTTTGCAGGCTTCCGTGAGCAGCACCTCTTTCAACTCACCCCCATGATTCAGCTCAAACAGGCGTCCCTTTGCGCCGGTGGTTTCCGTAATGAGAACGCGCATTCCAGGGCGGGAAACGCTTTTCTCGATCCTTTTTATGATCTCAATGGGGTTGCGAATGGAAGTTCCCCCCCAGCCCTCTCCGTGGTCTCCGAAATAGCGGCCCGGTGTACTCATGGGAAACCGGAGTTTCACGCCCGAAGCCCGGGCCCCCACAAACCGGCCCGCCGCATGTTCGCTCATGAGGCTTGTGATGTGGGAATCCAGGATGATGACTTCATCCGCCGCTGCTTTAAGAAGGGGCGCGAAAAGTCCGAGGGTTGCGCTGCCACATCCCACCCGCATATTGAGGGGGGTATCACCGTTGATTACCGGCGGGTGACCCACCTGAACCTCGAGACGGCTGCCCCCTTTCACCTTGAGTCGCAAACGACGGCCGTTGGCAATATCGGTGATGGTTCTCGCCGCTGCGAATCCATCCTTGCCGGTGAGCAGGTTGACGCCTCCCACGGAAAGCATTTTGGATCCGTACTGCTCGGTGGTTACCAGCCCGACTTTCCGTTTTCCGGCCAGTACGTCGGCCCCCTCTTCCCCCACCTGCACGTCGGTATCGATTTTCACCAGAATGCTGCTGTAGCTCAACGGCGCTTCCGTCACCACCGTGACCACATCCACATCCTGCCTTCGGCCGCTGACAATGGCGGGCGCCGGTTTGCAGTCAGGGTAGGTGCCGCCGGCGCCAATGGCGGTGATCAACGGTTCTTGAATCGCACTTGCCGGGTCTTTCCCGACAATATGGGCCACCTCTTGAAACGTGTGCAGGGGGGTCATGCGAACCAGTTTGCCGCCCACATTCTCAAACCGCTGGCAGGCCCCTTTGAATCCTTCCTTCACCTGGCAGAAGATGGGACAGGCATCGCAAGTGACGGCACCCGGGATTGGCAGGGCATCCTGTGACAGGGCATTATACTCGCAGACCTTCATGCACGCACCGCACTGGGTGCAATGATCCTGAATGGCTGCCTTCTTTTTAACCAATTTAACGGCCTGGACCGGGCAGTCCCGCACGCAGAATCCACAGCCGGTGCATTTTTCCTGATCAACTTGCATGCTTATGAACCAGCCTAGCCTAGAATCGGTTTCCGTTTGGTGGGCGGCGTGTTGCGGCTTTTGCCCACCACCACAAGGCCGTCTACCAGCACCATGGCCACCCCGGGCACATCTCCGGCGGCAATAGCGCTCAAGGCGTCTTCTCCAACGGAGCCCATGGGCGCATCCATGATCACCAGGTCCGCCTCTTTACCGGGGGCGATGATTCCCCGGTTCAGATTGTAAATGCGGGCCGTGTTTCCGGTGGCCATACAGATGGCTTGCTCCGGTCTGATGGATGTGAGGCTTGCCAGGTGATTGATCACCCGCAGGATCCCAAGGGGAATCACACCGGTTCCCGAAGGGGCGTCGTTCCCGATGATGATCCGGTGAAGAGCGCCTGCGCTGGCGCAGAGTTCGGCGGCATCCATGGCCATCTTGGGATTGCCGCAATGAACGATCTCCAGCATCAGGTCCGTTTCCGTTACCAGTTGTTTCACCTCATGAAATGCCACGGCCGTGGGGCCGCCATTAATATGGGAGGCAATATGGGGATCCGTTTGAATCACCTGCCGGGCCGTCACAGTGCTGCTCCCCGGAATGGAGGTTCCCCCCGTATGCATCATAACGGTCATGCCCAGTTCCTTGGCCCATTTCACCATGGGCGCCGCGTCAGCGGGATCTTTGACGGTCCCAAGGCCGATTTCCCCCACGACGCGGACCCCTTCCCGGGCCATTTCTTCAAAATCCTCCCGCTTCAACCCTTTTTCCAAAATCAGGGCACCGCCGATCACCTTGGCGCCGCCGGGGCGAAAATTGCTGAAGGCTTTTGCCGCCAGTATTGCCAGGGCCTTGGTTCCGGCAGGGTCCTTGGGACGGCCCGCCAGGTGCACTTCACCCGCTGAAATGAAGGTGGTGACACCGCCGTGCACCTCGCTGTCCAGAAAGCCGACCTGTTGCTGCCGGGGTGCATAATCTCCAAAGGTGACATGACAATGGGAATCCATAAGTCCCGGCGTCACGGTCATGCCACTGCAGTCGATGACATCGCACTCCTCCTGGATCGCCATATTGGAGAAAGGGCCGATATCCTTTATGAGACCATCCACAACATGGATGGCGTCTCCTTGTGCGATGGGATTTTCTATATCGCCGCTCACGATGGTTTGAATGTTTTTGAGTACAACACTGGCCATTTAGGCTACCTCCTTGCGTCTGAATTTGCCCGACTGGATGCCTGCTTCAAGAACCCGTTCCAGGTTGGCGGGCAGGTGGTGGACCCGCTTTCCCAGGGCTTTGCCAATGGCGTTAATAACGGCCGGTGCCGTGGGAATGAGGGCCGGCTCCCCCACGCCTTTGGCCCCAAAAGGGCCTGTGGGCTCGGGGGATTCCACAATGATGGGAACCACTTCCGGCATGTCACCGCAAGTGGGAATATGGTAATCTTTCATGGAGCGGGTGCTTGCCGGATCATACTCTTCCATGATGGCAAAACCCACGCCCATGGCCACGCCACCACAAATCTGGCCCTCTATGGACCCCGGATGAATGGCGCGGCCCACATCGTGTGCGGCAATGATCTTGTCCACCGTCACTTCTCCGGTCAACACATCCACCGTCACCAGCGCCACGTGGCAGGCAAAGGCGTAGGTGGCATAAGGAATCCCCTCGCCTGTTTCAGGGTCCAAAGGGACGGTTTCAGGATCAAAATACCCCTGCCATCTGAGCGGAATTCCCCGTTTGGCGGCCCGAAGGGCAACATCGGAAAATGAGACCCTGTGACCCGCGTCCCCTTTGTCCACAACAAACCCTTTATCCAGCATCAGGTCCTTTTTGGGCCGTTTCAACAGGTCCACCCCTTCGGTCAACACCACGTCCGCCAGTTTCAACGCGGCATCTTTCACCGCGTTTCCGGAGATGTACGTCTGCCGGCTGGCGGAAGTGGCCCCGGCATTGGAAGTGAGGGCCGTATCTCCCACCACCCATTCCAGATCAAAGGGCGATATTCCCAAGATTTCGGCGGCCATCTGGGAGAGCACGGTGGTAGACCCCTGTCCGATATCCGCACAACCGGTATAGAGGGTGATGCGTCCTTCAAGATCCATTTCAATGTGCGCCGTTGATGGGTTCTGGACCCCAGTATTACCGATGCCGTACCACATGGCCCCCAGGCCCACACCCCGTTCCTTTGAGGAAGGTATCTCTTCATTGACCCAATTTTTAAGTGCGCCGTCGTAGTGGGGTTTCACCGCTTCAAGGCATTGTGCGATACCAATGCTGTCCCGTAACTCCTGGCGCGTGGCGGTTTGGCTGCCGGCCTTGAGAGCGTTGATGCGGCGGATTTCAAAAGGGTCCATTTGCAGGCGCTCGGCCAAAAGATCCATCTGGGACTCATGGGCAAAGGCGGCCTGGGGGACGCCGAAGCCCCGCATGGCGCCGGCAAAAAGATTGTTGGTATAAACGCAGTGGCATTCCACATCCACATGGTCTATTTCATAGGGGCCGGTGGCATGAACCGGTGCCCGGGATGCAACCGCCAACCCATAAGAACCATAGGCCCCCGTATCACAGATCATTCTTGCGGTCATGGCCACGAGACGCCCCCCATGGTCTGCGCCGGTTTTAAAGGTCATCTTGAGGGGGTGGCGCTTTGCGGTCATGCGGTAAGCCTCTTCCCGGGTGAAAACGCACACGACCGGCCGTTTGAGATGGTAGAGGGAAAGACCGATGAATCCTTGAACGTTTAGGTCCAGTTTGGAGCCGAACCCGCCGCCGGTGGCCACCTGAACGATTCGAACCGCTTCCGGGGCCACGCCCAGGAGGGAAACCAGTTCACCGTGATCATAATGGGGGTTCTGGGTGGATGCCATGATAACATAGGTGCCGTCCCGGTTCACATACCCGGCCCCTGCGTCCGGTTCCAGATAGGTGTGCTCCAGGAAGCTGGTCTGATAAGTCTCCTCAACCACCACGGCGCAGGTTTCAAAGGCTTTCTCCGGATTTCCCTTCTTGATCTTCCGGGTGAACAGGCGGTTTCCCTTTTCATGGACCCTCGGCGCATTCTCTTTAAGGGCCTCCTCCGGATCAAGGACCGATGGGAGGTCCTCATAAGTGATGCGTACTTTTCTTAAGGCTTCTTCAGCGGCATGGGTATTTTCCGCGGCCACCAGCGCCACCGCATCGCCCCTTGAACGCACCTTCTCTTTTGCAAGGAGCGGTCGATCCTTGTTAATGATGCCGGTGATATTTTTCCCAGGAATATCCGTGGCCGTTAAGATCCTTACAACCCCTTCCACCCGGGCCGCATCCGCCGTATCAATATCCACAATCCGGGCATGATCCCGATCGCTCGGCAGCACTTTCAGCACAAGGGAATGGTCCGGGGACATGTCCGCGCAAAATAGCGGCTTTCCCTCCAGTCGCTCAATGGCGCCGATTCGCGGAATGCTCTTTCCGATGATGGTGCTATCGCTTTTCATTTTAATAAGGGTTCCATGATTCGCAGGAATAGCCCCTGAACCGCTTTCTCCTTGTAGACGGTGGAGGGTCTACGGCCCGTGATCCGCACCATCTCCTTGGCCATCAGCCGGGCGCCTTCATGGATGATCCGTTGCTCCACGGGTTTTCCCGAAAGAAGGGATTCCACGGCCGTCATCCGCATGGGCGTGGGGGTTGCCGATCCCAGGGCCAGCCGGACCGTTCCAAAGGTGCCTGCCGACCCCATGGTACCTATCGATTCAGCCAGTACGGCCATGCTCATCCGGCTGATGGCCAGGGCCTTGCGGCGGCCGATTTTTTGAAAATCGGTGAATCCCCCTTTCGCCGGCCCCAAGATGAATCGGATCAGCAGTTCATCCGGTCGAATGCCGCTCTTGTAGGATCCCTCAAAAAGGTCCGCCACGTAAACGGTCCGTTCTCCGCCGTCGCTGGCCAGGAGCGCCCTGGCTTCGTGCACCAACAGTGACGGTGCCGTGTCAGCGGAAGGGGAGGCGTTGACCACGTTACCGCCGATGGTGGCGGCGTTTCGAATCTGAGGGCTGCCGAATGAGGCGCACGCTCTCAAGAGGGAAGGCGCATGTTCCGCAATCAGGGTAGAGGCATAAATCTCGCTGATGGTAACACCTGCGCCGATAACAAGCCCTTCTTTTGTCAGCGCAATTCCCCGAAGGTCTTTAAGGCGGGAAATATCCAGTAAATATGAGGTGTTCAGCTCTCCTGACCGAAGGTCCACCATCACGTCGGTGCCCCCCGCAAGGGGACTGGCATGGGCCCCGTGTGTTTTCAGAAAAACAAGGGCTTCATCAAGGGTATCGGGTCTTGCATAGGCAGGCGGCTTCATGGGTCTGTTGTATCCCCACTGGTTCTATCGGCCCCATCCTGAATGGCGTCAACAATCTGCTGATATCCGGTGCAGCGGCAAAGATTCCCTGAAATGGCTTCTATCACCTGTTTCTTTGAGGGTTCTGGTGTTTCCGTAATGAGCGCTTGAGCGCTCATGAGGAGGCCGGGGGTGCAGAAACCGCATTGCACAGCGTGATGGTCCAAAAAGGCCTCCTGCAAAGGGTGTAGGGAGCCACCACGCCCCAGGCCCTGAACGGTCATCACCGTGCGGCCGTCCAGTTGGGGTGCAGCCATGAGACAGGCGTTGATGCTCTTTCCATCAACAATGATGGTACAGGCCCCGCACTCCCCCATGCCGCACCCCTCTTTGGTCCCCTTGAGAGACAACCGGTCGCGAATGACAAAAAGGGCCGTCTCGTGGGCACCCACTTGAAGGCTTACTTCTTCGCCATTGAGCGTGAACCGGATGAGAATCACAGAATCGGGTTTCATGTGGCAGCTTTCCCGCGGGGGATCAAAAGTCCCTGATTTCTTTGAGGTCCAAAGTCTTGATGACCTTGATGCCTGCGGCGGCCATCTCCTCAAATGCTTTCTTGGTGGTTTCAGGGGCCACGCCTTTGCACAGGTCTTCCACCACAATGACTTTGAAGCCCGCATTTTTGGCGTCAACGGCGGTGGCTTTGACACAGTAGTCGGTGGCGATACCGTACACCACCACCTTCTGAATGCCGTTTCGTTTCAAAATCTTGGCCATCTCCGTTTTGGCGCCGCCGTCATCCTGAAAGCCGGAATAGCTGTCGTAACGGTGATCCTTCCCCTTTTTGACAACCGCCATAAAGAGGTTGTTGTCCACGAGAATCCTGGCGTTTTCAGTCCCCTGAACGCAGTGCACCGGCCACAGCACCTGGGGTTTTCCGTTGACCTCAATGACATCAAAGGGTTTCTTGCCATCGTGATTGACATGAAAGGAGACATGCTCCGCCGGGTGCCAGTCCTGGGTCGCGAAAATCACAAACCCGTGTGACGCCAGTTCCTTGGTGGCATTTTCCACTTTCTTAACAAAGGCTTCATCCGTGCCTGCCACGGCCAGAGAGCCCTTTTTCATGGTGGTAAAGTCCCCCTGCATGTCCACCACGATGGCGGCCATATGTCCTTCCTCTGCACAGTCCGGACAGGCCCCCACAAGAGAGGTAAAAAGCGTAATCGCCAGAAGCCCCAGAAAAAAACCGATGAATCGTCTCTTCTTTTTCATATCTCTGCTCCTTTTTCAGATATTATTCCGCAATCCCTAAACCCACCGGGTTACCACTGTTTTTTCGTCCATGAACAGGCGCATGGAGGCCATTCGTGACTTGGCCGTTCCCACAAAGGATTCCCTTCGGGATCCCAGGGGGAAAAATGCATAGGGTTGCGCCACGCCCAGATTCACCGCCACGTTCCCCACGTTGGCTTCGCGGATCATTTTCCGGGCATTCTTGCCGCTCTGGGTCATGATGGCCGCGGAATGGCCCAGGTCGGTCCGGGTGTTGATCCATTCAATGGCCTGATCCAGGCTTTCGCCCCGAATAAGGGCCGCCACGGCCCCAAAGGCCTCTTCTTTGGCCATCGGCATGTCCACGTTCACGTCTTCGAAAATGGTGGGCCCAAGGAAGTACCCGTTGGGATAGTCCTCGGCCTTAAGGGGCCTTCCGTCCAGCACCATTTTGGCGCCGTCTCTAAGGGATTCTTCGATCCACTGGGCCACCTTCTCTTTGCCGCCCATTGTGGCGTAGGGTCCCAACTGCGTGCTTTCATCCAGGCCGTAGCCCATTTTCATGCCCTTTGCGGCGGCAATGAATTTCTCTTTCAGCGCGTCATAAATGTCCCCGATCACCACCACATTGTCCACGCCCAGGCATCGTTGACCGGTCATGCCGAAGCAGGCGCGTGTCAACCACCGGACCGATTCATCCAGGTCCGCATCCGGCATAATCACCAGCATATTCTTGCCGTTGCCGTTGATGGAGGACGTCTTTTTAAGCTTTCCGCACAGTTCAAAGAGTTCGTGACCCGCCCGGTTGCTGCCGATAAATCCCACGCCTTTGATCTCCGGTTGGGACAGGATTTCCTGGTTGATTTTACGGCCCCCGTGAACAACGTTGATGACACCTGGAGGAAAGCCCGCTTCCAGTGCCACACGGCTGATGGTTTCGGCCGCCACCGGGTCCTGGCGGCTGGGGCTGACCACCACGGTGCATCCGGCGGCCATGGCGTACGGTACAAAGGAGGACCAGGCGTGCATGGGGATGTTTCCGGGGGTGACGATGAGAAAAGCGCCCAGAGGTTCCCACACCAGATACTGATCGATGCCGTTTGCCAGCTGGTCCAGGTGTTCGTTTCGCTTGACCAGGCCGTATAAGGCGGAGCAGGCCGATTCCAGATTCTCAATGACCCGGCTGACGGAACCTCTTGCTTCACCGATGGTTCTGCCGTGGTCCTGGGTCAGGATGCGGCACATGTCATCATAGTGCTTCTCAAACTGGGCCACCATTTTAAACATAAGCCGCGCCCGCTCCCGCATGGGGAAATCCTTCCACATCTGAAACGCGTCGTGGGCCGCTTTTACGGCGTCGTGGGCTTCATCTCTCGTGGCCGTGGGAAATTCGGCAATGACCTCTCCCGTGGCCGGATTGGTGGTTTCATGAATTTCCGTGGACGCAGATTCCACCCACTCACCGTTGATCAGTAATTTCAACTTACCATAATGTTGTTTGACTTCCTGTAGCAAGGCCATGAATTTCTCCTTAAATCGGCATTCAATTATCAGATGTTAATTCCGCAATCCGCATTATCTTGTCATCATATTGGGCAGCAAGAGGGCCAGATCCGGGAACAGTGTCACCAATGCCACCACCGCGAATATGGCCAGAAGAAACGGGGCGACCCCCCGAAAAATGGTTTCCACCGGCACGCCCTTGGCCACACCCGCCACCGTAAAGATATTGAGCCCCATGGGTGGCGTAATAAGCCCTGCTTCCATCATCAATACCGCAATCACACCGAACCAGATGGGATTGAACCCCAGCGCCAGGATTACCGGATAGATGACCGGCATTGTAAGCACCATCATGCTGATGGCGTCCAGAAAGCATCCCAGGAACATGTACATGACGATGACCACGGTATGAATCACATAAGGGGAGACTTCTAAAGATCCGGCCCATTCAGCCACCTGCATGGGGATGGTGGAAAGCGCCAGAAAATAGCTGAAAACATTGGCGCCTGCCACGAGAAACAGTACCATGACCGAAATGCGCACCGATTCCTGAAGGGCTTCTATGAGGTTTTTCCAGGTGAGTTTCTTCTTTATGATGGCGATCAAAAGCAGCACGGTGGCCCCTACGGCGCCGGCTTCGGTGGGGGTGAAGAATCCGCCGTAGATGCCTCCCATTACCAGCAGGAACACCGCCAAGGGCTCCCATATCTTCCAAAGGGATGCGAATTTGACACGCCAACTCACGGATTCCGGATTGGCCGGGGCAAGGGAAGGGTTGATTTTTACCATGAGCACCACGATTCCCACGTAGGCCAAGGCCAGCAAAAGTCCGGGAATGATGCCCGCCACCAGCAGTTTGCCGATGGACTGCTCGGTCAGCATGCCGTAAACGATGAACCCGATGCTGGGTGGAATCAGAAACCCGAGGGTCCCGCCGGCTGCGATGGCGCCGGTGGCAAGCCGCGGATGGTATTTGTATCGATCCATTTCCGGTAATGCCACCGTTCCCATGGTGGCGGCCGTTGCCACCGATGACCCGGAAACGGCCGCAAATCCCGCGCACGCCCCGATAGTGGCCACGGAAAGCCCCCCCGGCATCCGCCGAAGCCACTTGTCAAAGGTGCTGTAAAGGTCCTTTGTCATACCGGAGCTCCCGGCAAACCCTCCCATCACGATGAACAAAGGAATGACGGTGTAGGGAAAATAGGAACTGACCTCATAGACGGTTCTGGACACCATGGGAAGCGCCGCTTCAAAGCTGGACAGATAGGCGACACCTGCAAATCCCACGAACATCAGGGCATATGCGATGTGCATTCCCAAAAAGAGGAGCAAAAAGACCAGGGCCGTGCCGATAATGCCGATGGTTACTGGATCCATAATCAACTCCTGACCAGCTTTTTGACGGTTTCCACAAAATCGAGTATCAATTCCAGAAACAGGAAAAGGCCGGCCACCGAAACGAGCATTCGAAAGGGAAACTGCGGTATTCTCAGCATGTCAGACACCGTGCTCTCCTCCATGGCTTTCACCCAGCCCTGCCACGCCATGATGGCAATGATGAAAAGGCTCAACAGGGTGGTCACGATTTTAAGCACCAGGGCGAGCCTTATAGGAATGCGGGACACCAGCATGGTAACGCGCACCTGCCCTCCCACCTGATGGGTGTAGGCAATGCCCAGGAGCACAAAGATGGCCAGCATGTAGCTGGACAATTCCATGGAGCCGGGGATGGGCCTGGACCAGATGGCCCGGCCCACCACTTCTCCGGTGGTCAGGAGCATCATGGGTATCAAAAAGAGCATTCCCACATAGCTCAGCGAAAAGGTCATTTTCTGAATAAATTTTCGCATGGTCTCTCTTTGGAACTTGAGAATTTAAAGTTTTTTCATCCCAGGATTCAACAATCCCTACTTTCTCCATTCAGGCGGCATAGCCACACAGGTGACGCCGGCATCGGTCGCCGCCTGATCATACAACAGCACCGTCTTTTTGGCGGGGAGCCCTTTGGCTTCCAGATCCGCCACCCACTTCTTGGTGACTTCCTGAAAACGGGCAAACCATTTCTTTTCCTGTTCGGGCGGCAGCTTGTAGAGTTTAACGCCCTTGGCTTCGATTTCCTTCATCATGGTCGCATACACCGCCTGGTTCAGACCGCCGGTGGTCCTAAAAGGATTACTGACCACTTCTTCAATAATGACTTTCAGATCATCCGGTGTCTTTTCCCATACGGTTTTGTTCATCACCACCCCTTCGGATACGCAGCCGAAGGTTGCCACCACACCGCATTTGGCCACTTCATAGAGCTTGAATGCCAGAACCAGCGGCGGGCAGGTTACCAGACCGTCGATGGTGCCGGTTTCAAGGGCCAGATAGACATCCCCCAAGGGCATGAACACCGGCTCCGCGCCCAGTGATTTTATGTACTGGGTCTGAAGGCCCCCCGGGGCCCTGATTTTCATGCCCTTTAGATCGGCAAGGCTGTGAACCGGCTTACGGGTCCACAAAAAGGCCTGAATGCAGCCGTTCAGTTCCAGGACTTTGACATCTTTGAATTCCTCTTCGAGGGCCCCTTTGTACACTTTGTTGCCGATGTCCACCGCCACATCTTTTCCGTCCACCCAGGCCGCAAAGGAGAGGACATCGGTTAAGGGAAACCGGCCCGGTGTCCAAGTGGCGGTAAAATACCCCATGTCGGACATCCCTTTTCGCACGATATCAAAATGTTCCGGGCCTTTGCCCAGGGCCCCACCCGCGTAGAGGGTGGTTTTGATGCGGCCGTTGCTTCTTTTTTCCAGCTCCGCCAGCATCGGTTTCCACACCGTCTTCACTTCACGGCTGGCAGGCGGGTGCCAAGTGCTGAATTTCAGATGAATTTTCTTCCCTGAATCCGCCATTACACCAGCGGGCAGTAGAAACATGGCCAAAAGAGACACAATCAGAATTCCCAGAAACAATCCTTTACCTTTTTTCATTCCCCATACCTCCTTAGACAAAATAATTGACATTCCCCTCATCCCTTCATTGCAACGGAAGAGAGCAGGACTTCATCCCAAACAGGGTCCTCCCGATCCTGAAACACCAAGAGAGCGTCCAGGACGTGCCGCTTCATAAGACGGCAGGCCAAGAGCCCGTCACCGTTTCCGATAGCATCTATGATTTCCCTGTGAAATCGCACGGAATTGAGCAGATGTTTTTTCCGTTGGAGTGACTTGTAGCTGAAAGGGGTCACCTGGTTATGCAAATTGGCTGCAAAGGCATTCAGCCTGCCATTGCCGGCAATCTCCATCAACCGTTTATGAAACGCCTTGTGATATTTCTGATACTTCAGAATATTGACGGGATCAAGAGAGACAACCTGCTCCATTTTCTCAACCAGGCCTTTCAGTTCCCGGACCTGGGCATCGGTGATCACTTCCAGTGCCAATTCCATGGCCAGTTCATACAGGGCGGCTTTCAGGGTATAGATTTCCCAAACGTCTTTCTTGGTTAGAAGCGGAACAAAAACGCCTCGCCGGGGTTTTCTCACCACCAGGCCTGTGGCTTCGAGCATCTTCAACGCCTCCCGAACAGGGGGGCGGCTGATTTCGAGTTTTTGAGAGACCGTTTCTTCCTTGATTTGCTCCCCGGGTTTGAAGCGGCCAGTCACAATCCATTCCTGAATGTGCTGGCAGGCACGATCCACAATCGAATCCATTTTCATGGTTATTTTTCCTATTGCCTACTTGTTGTCAAATATGCGACACGTATTTTGCAAGGCTTTCTCTGAAAGTTTCCATGTCAGCCGGTATCATCTATCTAAATCTAACCGTGCCCGGAAAGGATTTAAGGAGCGTTCATAGTTCCCCGGCCGTTTCCATTCTTGGGGAATCCAGCCTTGTCAATCCTCTTCGAAAAGATATCCAAATATCCCTTTTGGAAAAAACATCACAGCAACAATGAAGATCAATGCCAACAAAAGAATCCAGTAGTAAGCCATAATATCGCTCAGAAATGATTCCAGGAAGCGAACAAGAATTGCGCCCAGGATTGCACCCACAAGTGTCCCCTTTCCACCAAGGATAACCCAAACGAGGACTTCTGTCGACATGGAAAAACCGACTATCGTCGGCCCCACGTAACTGAAAACGGAAGCGAACAAAGCGCCTGCAAAACCGGCGAGACCCGCACTGATTGCGTATATCTTGATCTTATACTGTGCAACATTGTAGCCGAAAAATTCAACCCTTTCCTCATTGTCATTAATGGCGGAAAGGATGTTCCCGAAAGGCGACTTGACGAGCCGGTAGCAAAACAAGTATGCCCCAATGGTGATTCCAAGGACGACATAGTATAATACAAGGCTGTCTGTTATTTCATAAGAAAAAAGCCACGGAACGTTCAACTTCAGTGGGGGAATGTCAAAAATGCCATTGAAACCGCCGACATAGTACCAATCTGTGGCGATTCTCTCAAAAATGATTGCAACCGCCAGCATGATGATCGCGAAATAGGGTCCCACAATTCTGGCATAGAAGAGAAAATAACCGAGTAGAACGGCCAACAAGGCCGGCATGGTTATGGCAAATATGAAACCGGCATAAGTGGCATGAAAACCGGCCAAAAACGGTATCATTTGTTTTGTGACAAGGGCCATAAAGTAGCCGCCCAAACCAAAAAAAACAGCATGTCCAAAACTGATGATCCCCGCGTATCCCCATATGAGGTCCAAGCTCATTGCAAAGAGTCCGTAGATGCAGTATTGCGTCATTTGTTCCACTGCATAATCATCACCAAAAGAGGGGTAAATAAGAAAACCGATAAGGAAGATTAGTTGAAAAAGATTTCTTCTGTTTTCTAAAAGCCTGGAATTTTTAAGTGCTTTTATCATGATTTTCTAACAAAAATGCCTTCAGGTTTAAGACGAATCAAGATCACTGCGATGCTGAATATGATGATCTGAGCACTCACGGGAGACATCAGGTACGAAAAAACACTGTCCGTGCCTCCGATTATGGTTGCACCCCCCAATACGCCATAGAGGGTGCCGGTACCGCCTATTATGATGGCAAGAAAAGCCGGAATCAGATATCCAACGCCCATTTGCGGGTCAACGCTCATAAGCGGAGACATAATGGCCCCCGCCAATCCCGCCAACGCAGAACCGAAAACAAAAGTCATGCGGTACATTCTTCTCGTATTTATCCCCAAGACAGCAGCCATATCCCGATCTTCTATCACTGCCCTTGCTTTCAAACCGAAATCGGTTCTAAGGAACACATAGAATGTGAGTATGATGATGACAACGCTTGCGGCCATTGTAAAAAGCCTGTAGGCCGGATACTCAATCCCCATAAACCTGACCATTGCTGGAAAAGGATGCGTGATCATTTGTCCCGCGGGACCAAAAAAAATGATAATGGCCTGTTTGATTCCGATACTGATACCCCAGGTTGCGAGAATTGTGTCCAAGGGGCGTTTATATAAAAAACGGATACACAGAAACTCTGTTGCCAACCCTACGATACCCAACACAATCGGAGAAAGAATCAAACCCACCCAGAAACCGGCGCCAGCCCACTGAACCATCAGCACGGTATAGGCGCCAAGGAGAAAAAATTCACCATGGGCAATGTTGATGACCTGCATTAAACCGAAAATAATAACAAGACCGATAGCAACCAATATCAATACGCAAATCATATTGAATCCGTTTAGAAATTGGATTGCAAACGATGAAAAATCCATGCTTTCCCCTAATAGACTAAAGTGCCAGATACCTTGTAATGAGCTTATCGTCCTTTTTTAACAGTTCCGCTTCAGAACTGTCGGTTATTCTTCCTTTCTCCATAAAGAAACATTCCTGTGCCATGCCCAGGACAAGATCGACATTTTGTTCCACAATCAAGACAGTCACTTTCTTTTCGCTGTTTATCCTAACCAGGATTTTTCCGATTTCGTCCACAACTTTGGGTGCGATTCCTTCCGAAGGCTCATCGAGAAACAGAATTTTTGGATTGCTCGCAAGGGCACGGCCGATTGCAAGCATTTGTTGTTCCCCGCCACTGAACGAACCCGCTTTCTGAAACTGTCTCTCTTTCAAGATGGGAAAGTACTCAAACACCTCCTCCGGAATGACCCTTCCTTTTCTCTTTCGTTTAACAACGCCCAATCTCAAATTCTCGTAAATCGTAAAGTTCTGGAATATCCCTTTACCTTGCGGGACATATCCAATGCCCAACGCTGATATGGTGTAAGGCGGCAACCCTGCGATGTTCTTTCCATCCAGAAAAACCTGGCCCGCGCTCGGAGGCATCAAGCCCACGATGCTCTTCAAAAGCGTCGTTTTTCCCACGCCGTTTCGCCCCATCAGAGCGACAATATGTCCTTTTGGTACTTCCAAATCAACACCCTGAAGAATCAGGCTCCCACCATAGGAAGCCTGTAGGTTCACTATCTTCAACAAGATTAATCCCCTCTTCCCAGATAAATCTCTCTCACATTGGGATCTTTCTGAATTTCCTCGAAAGTTCCTTCCTTGAGAATTTGACCTTTGTAGAAGACGCTGACTTTACTCTCTATCTCTCGTACAAAAGAAATGTCATGCTCGATGACGAGGACCGAAAGATCAGAATTCGCACTGATTCTCCGAATCAAGCCTACCGTTGCCCTCGTTTCCCCGAGTGTCATTCCGCCTGTCGGTTCATCCAGAAGCAACAGGTCGGGTTTGCCGGCAACAACCATTCCAATTTCAAGCCATTGCTTTTCGCCATGAGAAAGGTTCTCGGCCCGTTCATTGGCCTTTTCAACCAGACGTACATCGTCAAGGATTGCCATGATCTCGTCTTCATGTTCTTTCTTGGAACCCTGACCTAGAAACATGGACTGCTTTTTCTCATGAGAGAAAAAAGGGACCCGGATGTTCTCGTATACGCTTAATGAATTGAAAATACTAGGAATTTGAAATTTTCTGCCAATGCCATTCTTGGCAATCCTATAAATGGCAGAACCGGTTATGTCCTCCCCTTTATAGAAAACCTGACCTTTGGTCGGTTTCAGTTTTCCCGTAATCAAATTAAAAAAGGTCGTTTTTCCACATCCGTTGGGGCCGATGATGGCTCTCAACTCACCTTTTGGCATGAAAAAATCTACGCCGTCAATAGCGAGCATTCCTCCGAATGCCTTGGTAAGATCTTTCGTCTCGAGAATATTTTCCATTCGCTTTTTAGGCATGGGCGGGGAACGAAACGCCCCCACCCAGATTTAATGGAGTTATGCGCCGGCCTTCTTTTTTCCTTGACATTGAGGGGTTGGAATGATCGGTCCAAGATACTTTCGAAGCTTCAGTTGTTTGTTTTCCACTTCAGCGATCATCATGTTCAGAATAACATGATAGTCTGAGCCACGAAGAATCACGTTCCCTCCGGGTGCGGTGATTGCCTGATCTCCCATGCAATCAATGACCTTTTCCTTGTCCGCGGTTCCCGCTTTCTCAATACCGTTTTTCAGAAAATGAATGAGGCCGTAATGGCTATCCACATAGAACGACACAACTGCGTCTTTGCCGAACATCTTTTTCTGTTTCTCCACAAATTCCCGTGCCACCGGAAAATCCAGGTTTTGGATAAAGTGGGGGCACGTGACGATTCCCTCGGCCTGCTCCTTCGTGAATCCGGGCAAATAGTTTTCGTTGAATCCCATGTAAGCGATGGTGATTTTCTTTTTCAAGCCGAATTCATGGAACTGTTTCACAAACGTCATACCATCAGCGCCGGGAAGCGTAAATACAAGCACTTTTGGACCTTTATCATCTATTTTTCGAATCACTCCAGAGAATTCCTTGACACCAAAAGGTGTATATTTCTCCCCCACAATCGTACCACCGACCTCGGCAACGGCCTTCTTCACGGCGACATTCATTTTGTGTGGCCAAACATAGTCGGCGCCGAAAAGGTAAAAGGTCTTTCCGCAATTTTTGGCAAGCCAAGGGATGAAAGGGTAAACCGTGTGATCCGGAAGCGCGCTGTAACAAAAAATGTAGCGGTTGCACACGCCGCCTTCATAATCGGTGCCATAAAGAAGAGGGGTTTTCAGCTTGGTCATTGTTGGCGTCATGGCATCCCGGCATCCGCTGGTAATCGGTCCGACAACGGCGATTACCTTGTCCCTCTTGATGAGCTTTGTCGCTTTTTCCACCGAAGTTTTGGGGTCAGTCTTGTTGTCTTCAACCACAAGCTCCAACTTTCTACCGATCACGCCTCCTGACTCATTTATCTCATCGACCGCCATTTTCATGCCCTGAATGCCCTGCTGTCCGAAGAGTTCCAAGCCGCCACTCAAGGGCAGCACAACACCGATTTTGATGGGCGCTTTGGTTTGTGCATAGACCGTTCCCTGACCCAGCAAACCGCCTCCTATCGAACCGGCGGCAATGGCGCCAGCCCCCATAAGTCCCGCGGACTTCAGGAATTCCCTTCTGCCAATACCGTTTTCCCGTTTACTTTTCCCTTTTTCTTCACCTGACATAACAATTCTCCTTTCTGCCTTGGTTTACAAACTAATGGGTTGGCCGGTAACTTGCGTGGCTAAAATGTTAATAAGAAGCGCTTTGAACTTCATTTTATTAAAGCGATTATTTTGTGAGACAGGGTTACTTCTCCAAAATGTGTTTGGATATCATAAAGTGATGATTCTTGCTCTCTTTCACCCGTGGCCATAACGCAATCTCTGGGAACAAAGACCCGATAGCCTCTGAAAAAGGCATCATGTATGGTAGACCGTACACAGATATTGGTAACAACCCCCACCACGATTACGGTGTCTATCATCAAGTCCTTGAGGGTCAAATCCAAATCCGTTTCGTAAAAACCACTGAATCGTCTCTTTTTGATGACAAAATCATCCGGGCGGGGCGTCAATTCTTCTATGACCTTAGCACCCCATGTTCCCTCGATGCAATGTGCCGCTCTTTTGGTAAATTCTCTGTCTTTCCTAAGGCCGGTACGATGAGAATCATTCAGGTACAGAACCGGTACGCCACTCCTTCGACCTGCCTCCAGAAGATTTTGTATTGGTTTAACAATAGCATCCCCCCCCTCCAACACCATCTTGCCGCCCTGTTTGAGAAAGTCGTTAAGCATATCCACAACCAGAACGGCGACAGAGGTTTTGTTGATGGAATAATCGGGATCCGTTTTTTTTCCTGAAAAGCTGTCCAGTTTCATGGGTTTCTCCAAAGACCTATGAGATTTACGGCACCCCAGAAATCGATTAAATGGCAGTACGAATGACCTGTGAAAAGAAAACGCTGCTCATAACTTCTTGGCTTCTCTCAGCCTCAAAGCGAGATTCACACCTCTCTCTTCGGGCGTTTCTCCCTCTATGATTTCACACTTTCCTTCTCTGACGGGCTTATACAATTCAATCAGTTCCGTACGTCTACCTCTGGCGCCGATCTCGGAGGCGTCAACGCCGATATTGTCAGGGCTCCAAGTAACGGGATTCACCTTTTTTGATGCCATAATCCCTTTCAACGTTGGGTAGCGCGGTTCGCCAATCTCATTGCTGACGGTTATCAAGGCAGGTAAGGAAACTTCAACGATTTCATACCCATCGTCCGCTCTTCTTTGCACTTTTGCCTTGCCATTCACAATCTCTATTTCTTGGGCCAGGGTTACGCAGGGAATCGCCAATACTTCAGCAATGGCTGCACCCACTTGCCCCGCGTTCCAATCAGCATCCTCTCTTCCACATAAGATTAAGTTGTATTCGGGTATTTTGTCGATGGCTTTCGCAAGCGCAAAAGCAGTTGACCAGCTATCACCTCCTTCAAAGCTTTCATCCTCCAATAGAACAAGTTCATCTACGCCCATGGCAACCGGTTTCTTAACCACGCTTCTTTCCAGATGGGTTCCCAAAGCCAAGGCAACTGCTTTTCCGCCATTGGCATCCTTAATTTTTAGAGCGGCTTCAACGGCAAACTCAGAGTAAGGATCCAACACAAAGGATACTTGTTGCGTTCTAACCGCGGTTTTCAGCATGGGATCAACTTGGAAGTGATCGGGGGATATTTCCGGGTCAAGCACTTGCTTGATACAGATGATGGTGTTCACAATAGCATTGCCTCCTTAAACAACTTAACTTCTGACGCTGAAACCATAGGTTCTGGTCTTATGGGTGAGAATGAAATAAAACATGACAATTTCAATGTATTATGTTTCACTCATCAGCTTTTCTGAAACATCTCTTAGACCGAGGGATTCAAGTTTGGAGGCTTTCGGAATGCCGGTATCCGGGTCCCAACCTCTCAGTCTATAAAACTCGTCCCGCATGGCTTCAAACTTGCCTCTGTCGGCTACAGGGGGAACCGGATGCGGTTTTTCCCACGGGGGAACAGCTGTTTCCGGAACACGAAAATGATATTCGGCCACCGTGTCATCGGCCTTTCGCCGTCCTTCCCGGATCATGATGCAGCGCTCCAGGTTGTAAATGCGCTCTCCGATTCGCGACCATTCGGTTTCGTCTACGTCGATACCCGTACCGGAACAAAAGAGCTTTCTTTCAAGATCCGGATCGCCTCCATACTCCGGAGGATTATTAAGGCTTGTGAGAATCGGAAAACATGACCAGTCACACAACACAAGGCTGTTCTTCAAACTTGAGGAATTCTGAATGATCGTAGCAACTCTTGCTTTGTCTTCATAAGAAAAAGCATCCACTGATGCTTCAGAACCGTACACGTCTCTACCGATATTCTTAAGCTGTTCGGAATTAAGGGCCCCTTTCTGTGAACGGGGCCAGTTTATGCCACTCCAATAGACCAGATTGGCCCAATCATGGGCGCCGGAAAGGGGATCGCGACTTCCCATTGCCCACTGCATCAAAATCAACGGATAGGCGCGAACCGAGTAGTGCTCCGCTTGATCTCTTGCCGGAAAGTGGGCTTCATACCCATCTCTTCCTTTCTCACCCAAATAGTGCAATACGGCTCTGGGTCCGTCAGCAATTACATTCCCAAACCCTTCCCGGTAGGCCACCATTTCTAGGAACCGTTCAATGAATTCCTTGGATCCGAAACGGCTCCAGGGAATTCCGCTGTCTTTCTCACTAAGATTTCCGGCCTGGAACTCTTCTAGCAGCCAAAGGATCAAATCAAAAAGCGTGTACTGGCACAGTCCCAACTGATCTGATAGTACTTTGCCGGCCCAAGCGGCTTCATCATTTTCAGTTCCCAGGTTGAGGTAGTATTGGGAGAGACACATTACCTCTCCCCCGTCAAATCCCGGCATTTGAACAAAGGAGCGGCACGCAACCGGGCAACAGAAGCAAGATGCATACTTGATGCGATGATCTTTTACGAAACGCCATTGCTCTTCAATGGGTCCCTGGCTGGCCCAATCTCTCATGGGGTGATTTCGGAGAAGTCGATTTGCGTCTCTTACATGGGCAATAAACGCTTCGTGCCGCGCAATCTTGATACCCTTGGATCCCCTCACGACGATCGCCTTTAGATTTTTGGATCCCATCACGGCACCCATCCCGGACTTGGCTGCCGCGTAACCGCTTTCAGAGATAATGGCAGAAAAATGAACAAGGTTTTCGCCCGCGGGACCGATGCAAACAGACCTTGCTTTCTTTCCATAGGTTTTGCGGATCACCTTTTGGGTGTCAAAAGCATCAAGGCCCCACAAATTGGAAGCATCTGAAAGCCTTATCTCATCGTCAAATATTTCCAACAGAACCGGGCTGTCCGACTTTCCTTGAACAATGATGCCGTCATACCCGGCGAATTTCAGCTCAGCCCCGAAATAGCCGCCGATGCCCGAGCGCGTCGGCATATATGGATAGACCCCTGGTGCTTTGGTGCATATTTCAAATCTGCCGGAAGTGGGTGCGAGAGTGCCCGTAAGCGGACCGGTCATAAACACCAACCTGTTTCCTGAATCAAAGGGTTGGATATGAGGTCCAACTTCATCCCATAAGATTTTCATGGCCGCGCCGTCACCACCAATAAAACGGTCCGAATAACGCTTCGTTTCTTCAATGGAGAACGTCCCGGAAGAAAGGTCTGTTCGAAGGATCTTACCTGCATAACAAGGGGCGTTTTCAGTCATTGCTAATTCCTTACTGGGATGCCGTATATTTCAAGGCCCCCATGGGGCACCAGCGGACACATTCGGGTCTCCCGCCGCATTGGTCGCAGAGATCCGATACAGAGGATTCAACCTCTCCTGTAAAAGGATCCATGTATATATTCAGCCGGGCATTGCTTGGACTGCACGCATTTTCATGAAAAAAGGAACAAACATTCATGCAGATCATGCACCCGCAGCAACGGTCACCGTTGATTTTTATTCTCTTGCCTTTCGTCATGTCTCGAACCTGGACCTCACGGATGTGCCTGATGAAAAAGCGAAACAGCAACCCCTATTCTTGTTCCGGACACTGGCTGGACGGGGCGACGGCACCGATATCCTTCGTCATTAGCAGCTCTCCTCCGGACACCTCCGCTATCAGCATGTTTAAAACCATATGGTGGTCCATTGCCCGTAAGGTGACTTCACCGTTTCCCACAACGAGTGTCTGATCCCCCATTGCATCGATGATCTTCTCCTTATCGTCGGTCTTCGCCTTTTCGATGGCGTTCTTCAGAAACATGAGAAGTCCATAGTGAGACTCGGCAAAGTAACTCACCACAGTATCAGGCCCAAACATCTCTTTCTGTCTGCTTACAAACCCAATGGTTTCCGGCTTGTCCAGATTTGAGAGAAAAGGCGCACAAGTCACAATGCCCTCCACCTCCTTTTCCGAAAGACCCACCATGTAGTTTTCGTTAAATGCCATAATGGTGAGTCTGCGATCATTATTAAGGCCCAGGGACGTGAACTGTTTAATAAAGGCTTGCCCATCAGAACCAAGAAGCATCATCACGACGTTCTTCGCGCCTGACTTCCGAATCGATTCAAGGTGATGGTTGAAGTCTTGGGTGTTAAAGGGAAGATACACTTCATCCAGAATTTTTCCACCCCGTCGCAGTACCTCATTTTTGAACGCCTCACCGATCTTGATAGGCCAAATGTAATCGGCACCGATAATGAAGAATGAATCCCCATAGTTCTGCATCAAATAGGGAACCAATGGCTTTACATAGTGGTCTGGAATTGGCGAATAGCAAAAGAGGTACCGAAAACAGCTTCCGCCTTCATAATCCGTCGCATAGAGCAGCGGTGTTTTGTATTTGGAACAGATCTCCATCATGGCATCGCGATGGGCACTGCTTGTGGGCCCCATGACCGCCAGCACTTCGTCTTCCAAAATGAGCTTTTTGGTCTTCTCCACCGCAAGATCCAACTCCGTTTTCTCATCCTCAATGATCAGGTTAAAATGCCTTCCCCCGAGTACCCCGCCGGATGCATTTATTTCAGCGGCAGCCATTTTGGCCCCTTGCAGCCCTTGAGTGCCAAAGAGCTCTTCCGCACCGGACAAGGGAAGCACCACACCGATCCTGATTTCTGACTTATTCATGTCATCACCTCCAACAAAGTATGAACGCTGTTCCTCTATTACTGGGGCCTACCTGCCACTACTTAAGGAATCTATCAGGACTGAGTTCCGTGAGCGCGGCCCTGGCAGTTTCTTCACTCTCACCGCCAAGGACAATATCGCAAATGAGTCGGCTTGCCCCGGGGCTTAAGGAATTCCCCACCGTTCCTAGCCCGGCCCCAATATAAACATTGTCCCACCCTGGCAGACTCCCGAATATTGGCATGCTATCAGAGGCAAAACCGAGAATTCCGCATCTCGATTGAATCAACATTGCATCTTCCAGAGAGGGGACACCACGCAGCATTCCGTCAATCAGCCAATCTCTGGCCTCTTCGGTGGGCCGATCATCCCATGTTTCCGGATCCTTGTCGTCCCATGTTTCAGGGCGGCTTTCGTGGTATCCCGCCAATATGGGTCCGGGAACCGTCGGGTGAATGAAAGGGCCATTCCCATCTTCTTCTCCCCAGGCGAGTGCGTACATGGGAAGCTCTTGTGAGGATTGGATTTTTAAGGCTTGCGCCTTTATGGCAGACAAAGGAATATCCATGCCGAGCCAAGAAGTGGCCTTACCACTCCATGGACCCATCGCTATGACCACCTTTTCAGTTTCCACTTCCCGCCCTGTAGAAAGTATCACGGCCGTAACTTCGCTTCCTTTGGTTCGAAAACCGGTTGCCTCAGCAATTTTTATGCTGGCACCTAACGCTTCCGCGCCTTGGGCAAGGGAAAGCACGTATCTGTAAGGCTCCAATTGCCACATCCCAGCCAAAGCGGCACCCCGAATTTCATCAGAAACCGCAGGATAGATATCTCTCAACTCTGTTGTGTCGAGCCATCTCGTTTCATATCCCTTGCTCTCGCCAATCTTGCTTTGCGCCAGTGCGGTTAGCTCCTTAATGTGTTTTTCATCTTCCTCCGTGAAAGCGGGGATAAGACAGGGCGTATCAGCAAATTCTATATCGATGCCCGTCAATTCATGCAATTCCTTTACCAACTGGTGTTGGCCGAAATAGGTGTCATCAAAAATCCGGGCACAAGGTTGTAGCGCGAACGGCGGAGAAAACGGCGTAGCGAAGAACACCCCCAGCAAAGATGGACTGCTGACACCCCCTTCGTTTCTCCCTGAAGCTTTTGCGGCGATGGAATCCATTTCAATCACCTGACTTTTAACGCCCCTTTTGGCCAAATTATATGCAATGGAAAATCCCATAACCCCGCCACCAATAATTACAATTTCCGGCCTTTCATCTTTCATTTCTTATCTCCTTCTGGGAATTTTCGTTTCAGCCATACAATTCAAACACTGGCAAAATTTATCCGGCCAGCATCTGTTTTACTTTGGACCTAAAATGGGGCAACACCTGCTTCCAATCATCGATCACACCCAAGTCAGCCTCTCTAAAAATATTGGCATCCGGATCTGAATTTATTGCCACGATAAACTTGGATCCCGAACAACCGCTGATGTGTTGGCTAGCCCCTGAAAGAGCAATGGCAAAATATAGGTCGGGCGCGATGATCTTCCCTGTGAGACCGATCTGAGCTTCTATGGGCACCCACCCATTATCACAAGGGGGGCGTGAAGCACCCACGGCACCGTTTAAAATTTCAGCCAGCGCATAGATTTCTCGAAATCCTTCGGCATTGCCAATGCCCCTTCCACCAGCAACGACCACATCGGCATCCTCCAAACTTATTCCCTCTGGTTTTAACGTCACCTTGCGGAGCAGTTTGCACTTCTCGGTCAAAGGGTCAATTTCAGCCTCTACAATGATGTGCTCTCCTTTCTTCAATTCAGCGGGCACCGCTGGTGTCATGGTTTTGGGCCTGACCGTGGCTATTTGAGGAAGGAATTTGGAAGTGAACGTTGCCATGGCATTTCCACCATATACCGGTTTGGTTTGAAGCAACTTCTTTGTTCCTGGTTCGATAGCCAACTTTACACAATCAGTGGTAACGGCTGTTTCCAGTCTAAACGCCAATTTCGGTCCCAAGTCGCGTCCGATCGAGTTATGTGCCAATAGAATAATCTGAGGCCTCACGGCTTTGGCAAGATTCTCAAGGATCGGCAAATATAAATCAGGCCGGTAGGTTTTGAGCCGTGGATTATCAACAACAAATACGCGATCGGCGCCATAAACAACCGCTTCTTCCGCGCAATCCTTCGCACCCGAACCCGCTAAAAAGACATCCAGGCCAACACCCAAACTGTCAGCCAGTCTTCTGCCACAACCCATTAGTTCAGCGGTCGTTGATGCCAGTTTTCCGTTGATGAATTCAGCACAAATCATGACGCCCATGCCATCGTTCATAAAAACACCTCCTTCATGTAATCGATCAAAAAAGTTCTTTTTTTGGCTTTCTTAGAATTAAGTCTGAGAGATGGCGTCCCAGTCTTAGTTTGTAGGGGTATTTGACCGGATTGAATGGCAAACTCTCTGTAGGTTTAAACTCACCCAAACTCAGCACGATGTCTATTGTCTATTGTGTATTGTCTACGATTTTAGTTGTCAAGAAAAAAATTTTCCTGATGTTTGCCATGAAATGGGAAACGCAAACTGAGCCTTCACATGAGAGGCGAACCTTTGAATTTGTTTGCATAATTAAACAGGGGATATCCACCTAGATAATTGTTTCAAACGAGCGGTCATCGTTTCAGACAAAAGACCATCACAGGGGAAGCGGAGGTCTTAGATATTCCGGACGTAGCGATATAAGAAAGACCAAAGCCATGACGACGATGACGCCCGTTGAAGGGAAAAAGGCCACATCAAAGAACCGAGGCGATCTCTTCAGCCACTCGCTTGGCCGCACCCTTTGGCGACTTGGCGTCTCTGATGGGGCGGCCGATGACCACGTAGTCTGATCCCTTTCTGACAGCTTTCGCCGGGGTTACGATGCGCTCTTGATCGTCACCGTCCACGACGGTCCAGGCGGGACGAATGCCTGGGGTGATTGCGATCAGTTCGGGTCCAAGAGCCTTCTTGATGGCTTCCACTTCCAGACCTGAACAGACCACCCCATGGCACCCCGCCTCTTTTGCCAGTCTTGCTTTCTGAAGTACAAGCGCTGAAATGTCGTTTACATACTCATCTCTGTAACCAAGGGCCTTGAGTTTTGCCTGATTAAGACTTGTCAGCACCGTGATTGCCAGGATTTTTGTGTTTCCGGGATTGTTTTCCGCCACGTGCTTTAAGATTTCCCCCCCTTCGTCACAATGGACCGTCACAAACGCGGGGCTGTGTCGGCTGGCCGCACTGAACGCCCGCTGCACCGTGGCGGGGATATCGTGCAGTTTGAGATCCAGAAAAATACCGGCACTGCTCACGTTCCGAATGGCATCGATGATCTTGGGGCCCTGTGAGATAAAGAGTTCAAGTCCCACCTTGAACAGACCCACCGAATCTTTGAGGGTTTCCACATAACCCATGGCCTGCTCATAGCCCGGCACATCCAGTGGGAAAACGATATAGTCTTTGGGATTTCGCATAATCTTCCTCTTTCATTGAGTTGGGGTGTTCTTAGGAGCGTTTGACGAGAGACAGGAAATAAATAGTTGACACAATCAAAAAAAACAACCATATTGCGAAAATTCAAATCGGAAGACCCATGGGCCACCGTAGCTCAGTTGGTAGAGCACCTCACTCGTAATGAGGATGTCTGCGGTTCGACTCCGCACGGTGGCTCCAATCATTTCAGGTTCTTAAGGCCTATCAGCGTTTCGGTTTTCCTCCTTTGGTCTCCATTTTCAAAATTCTGCTCTTTTTCGGCTAGACATTTTTTCCGCTTCTGTCCGAATTTCTTCTCTCAGGGATGCCGGTTCAAGGACCTCGGCCCTTGATCCCCAAGTCATAATTCAGAACCTTATTTGATCCTTCTCCGCCACTTCAGCTTCAAAGATGACGGAACCGTCACCCCG
>JANQDY010000132.1 GCA_028278625.1 Thermodesulfobacteriota bacterium | reverse complement strand
TAAGCTTTTTCAGGAAACCCCGGGCATTCATGTGGATGTACGGACCGGACTCAGCCCTCAGGATCTCAAGGAGGCCATCGGTGATTACGAGGGCCTTGTCATTCGTAGCGCCACACATGTTTCAGCCGACATTCTCTCATCGGCCCACAAATTGAGGGTTATCGGCAGGGCCGGTGTGGGGCTTGATAATGTGGACATTCCCGAGGCCAGCCGGCGGGGCATTGTGGTGATGAATACGCCCGAAGGGAACACCATTACGGCGGCGGAACATACCATGGCCATGATGATGGCCATCTCCCGCAGCATTCCCCAGGCCACGGCGTCACTCAAGGCGGGGAAGTGGGAGAAAAAGCGTTTTCGAGGGCGCGAACTATTCAACAAAACCCTGGGACTCATCGGCGCCGGGCACATTGGCCGCATTGTGGGGGCCCGGGCCCGGGGCATGAAGATGAAAGTCATTGTCTTTGATCCCTATATCAAACCGGAGACCATTGAACAGCTTGATTTTGAACCGGTATCCCTGGACGAACTCCTTTCCCGGGCCGACTATGTCACCGTGCATACGCCCAAAACCGAAGAAACAACCAACATGATCGACCGGGACGTCCTCGCCAAAATGAAGCCCGGAGCCATAGTACTGAACTGCGCCCGGGGTGGCATCGTCAATGAGGACGACCTCTGTGAGGCATTGGAATCGGGGCACATCGCCGGCGCTGCGTTCGATGTTTTCACCAGCGAACCGCCGGGACAAAACAGACTCCTGGCCCTGGACAACTTCATCTGCACGCCCCACCTGGGTGCTTCCACCCGGGAAGCCCAGGACAATGTGGCAAAAGAGGTGGCGGAACAGATCATTGCCTATCTGCTTCACGGGTCCGTCAAGAATGCCGTAAACGTCCCCAGTATCAGCGCCGAACTGATGACGGTTCTAAGGCCCTATGCAGTGTTGCTGGAACGGATGGGATCTCTGCAGGCCCAATTGTCCGACAGCGCCCTGGTGGAGGTAAGAATCGACTACTCGGGCCTCATCACACAATATGATGTAAAACCCCTGACAACCGCCATGCTTAAGGGACTGCTCACGCCCATCCTCAAATACGATGTGAATTTTGTTAACGCTCCCTTTATTGCTGCGGATCGCGGCATCAAAGTGGTGGAGTCAAAGACCAGCACCAATGAAAATTTCGCGAGTCTTGTAAAACTTACCGTGAAAACCCTTGAAGAGGAGCGTATCGTCTCGGGCACCATATTTGGAAAGAAATTGCCGCGCGTCTTGAGGATCAACAACTTCCATCTGGAGGCGATTCCCGAAGGGTACAACCTTCTGATCCATAACGAGAATGTTCCAGGGGTTATCGGCGCCATCGCCTCCACTTTGGGCCAACACCGGATCAACATCAACCGGATGCAGGTAGGTGAGGAAAGAGAACAGAGGGAGAATGTCATTTTCCTTTCCGTCAGCGAACCGGTAAACGATGATATTATCAGGAAAATAAAAGAGCTGAAGCATATCATTTCAGTACGCAGGATCAACCTGTAAATGAGGAGATGACCCATGTCGGAAGGAAACGAAAAGGGATTTGTGATCAAGGACAAGCGCACTCTGGACAAAAACGGAGAACCGAAAACCGGCGATGAAACACCCGCGCAGGAATCAAAGGACGCCGCTTCACGGGAATCATCTCAAATACCCTTGCCCGAAGTCAATTTTCCATCACTTATTTTCAGCTTGAGTTCAACGGCTTTGGTCCATCTGGGGGAACTGCCCGACCCTCAAACCAACGAAAAGAAGAAAGACCTGTCTTTGGCCAAGCATGCCATTGACACCGTTGCCATGTTGAAGGAAAAGACCGCCGGAAACTTGACCGCTGATGAGGAAAGATTCATTACGAATGTTTTGACGGATCTTCGCCTGCGTTACGTGAAAGAGAAATAGACTTGCCAACCGTCCCTTTTGACCAACCCTTCAACGTGGTTGCCCCCGCCAAATTGAACATTCGGCTGAAAATTACCGGAAAAAGACCGGATGGGTACCATAACCTGGTTTCAATCATGGTGCCGGTCGATCTTTTTGATCACTTGGAACTCAAGTACGTTGAAGCACCCGGCATCCATATCGCCTGCCGTGGCTTTTCGTCACCCGCAAACCGAGAAAATCTGGCCTGCCGCGCCGCGGAGCTCTTTTTTTCTCGCATCGGTTGGCGAAAGGGTCTTTCAATGGCCCTTACCAAAAGGATTCCCGTAGCAGCCGGGCTTGGCGGTGGCAGCAGCGACGCGGCCGCCGTGCTCATGGCTTTGAATGAAACCTTTGGTGCCGCTCATCCGTTTTCTTTGGAGGAACTCTCCCAACTGGCGCTGAACCTGGGCGCGGATGTCCCTTTCTTTCTGAGACGAAGCCCCTGTATCGCCCATGGCATCGGAGAGAAACTGGCATCGGTTTCAGACTGGCCGCCCCTTCATTACCTCCTTGTGATGCCGGACATCTCCGTTTCCACCGCCTGGGTCTACAAAACGCTTGACCATCGTTCTTCCGAAATCGACACAGACGGCGGACGGGAATTAGAGTTGACAACAAGCCATTGTTACTATATGATTAGCAATTCAAAGGAATCGCCGATGGAAGCGTCCCGCCTTTTGGAGAATGATCTGGAACAGGTTACGATGAATCGGTTCCCGATTGTTGGAAAGATAAAGGAAGCCCTAAGGGACGCAGGCGCCATCGGCGCTTTGATGTCGGGAAGCGGTCCCAGCGTTTTTGGTGTTTTTGAGTCCGAGAAAGCAGCCGTCCGAGGCAAATCCTTTCTCGATGGCGCATCGTTGGGCCAGGTATTCATGGTGAAAGGGATTCGTTCTTGGGGTGTCGTCAAGTGGTAAGACACGGGTTTTTGGAGCCCGCATTCGGAGGTTCGAATCCTCCCACCCCAGCCATGCTAAAGGATAATTATCCTAGAGGATTCAGTATTGAACCAAGATATTAAATTGTTCGGCGGCACTTCCAATCCTGCCTTGACCCTTGAAGTCTGTCGCTATCTCGGCATCAGCCCCGGAAAAATCCTTGCCAAAACGTTCAGCGACGGTGAAACCAGGGTCGAATTAGGTGAAAACATCAGAGGGCGCGATGTCTTTGTGATACAATCAACTTCCACTCCTGTAAACGACAATTTGATGCAGCTTCTGATCATCATGGATGCCATGAGGCGGGCTTCAGCGGATCGGATTACCGCCGTGATCCCTTACTACGGCTATGGAAGGCAGGATCGCAAAGTGAAACCTCGCGTACCCATCAGTGCCAAGCTGGTCGCCGATCTGATTGCCACTGCGGGCGCCCAACGCGTGGTCGCCATGGACCTCCATGCGGGTCAAATACAAGGATATTTCAATATTCCGGTGGACAATATTTTTGCGGCGCCCATTCTGTTGAAGTACATTCAGAACAGGACCCAAGGAGACCTCGTGATTGTATCCCCCGATGCCGGAGGCGTTGAACGGGCCCGGGCTTTTGCCAAACGACTGTCTGCCTCCCTGGCCATTATCGATAAACGGCGGATCACGCCGAATGTGGCTGAGGCCATGAATATCATTGGTGACGTGGAAGGCAAAACGGCCATTATTCTGGATGACATGGTCGATACGGCGGGAACGCTGACTCAGGCGGCCCGTGCACTTAAAGAGAGAGACGCTGTTGAAATTCTTGCGTGCTGCACGCATCCGATACTATCAGGGCCGGCCATAGAAAGGATCGAAGCGTCACCCATCAACAGCCTGGTTGTTACCGATACGATTCCGCTCGGCAACGGGGCCGCCTCGTGTTCAAAGATCATCGTACTTTCTATTGCCGAGCTTCTGGGAGAAACCATCAAAAGAATTCATGATTCCGATTCGGTAAGCACGCTTTTCGTATAATCATGGATGGCATGCCTGCGTAAGCAGGTTGCAGTACTTTGTGAAAAATTTTATTAATGCTGGAGGTAAATAACCCTAATGAGTCAACTAGCCCTTGCTGCCCGAATAAGAACTGAAACCGGTAAAGGCGCAGCCAGAAAACTGCGGCAGAAAAACGAAATTCCCGCCATTTTTTACGGGCCTGGCGCTGATCCCATCATGCTCAGAATTGAATACGGGCAATTTCTGAATCTTGAAAAGGCCGGTAAAGGTGAAAATGCCATTTTAGACCTCAAAATCCAAACGGACCAGGGTGAAACCGTCAAGAAGGTGATGGTAAAGGAACTCACCGAGGACCCTTTGAAAAACACCTACATTCACGCGGACCTTTACGAAATCTCGAGTGACAGGGAACTGACACTGCCCATTCCCGTCCACCTCCTCAATACGCCCATCGGCGTCAGCGAGGGAGGCGGAATATTACAGCAGATCCGAAGAGAGGTGACCATTACCTGCTTTCCCGGCAAGCTTGTGGAATTTCTTGAAGTGGACATTTCACATCTGGAGGTGGGTGATCCCCTAAGGATTGGCGATCTGGCGCTTCCGGAAGGGATCAGACTCATGGAAGCACCGAATCTGACCGTTGCCGTTGTCAACATCAAGGGTGCGGCGGCGGAGGAGGAAGAAGAAGTTGAATTAGAGGCCGAAGAAGGCGAAGCAGCGGAAGAAACAGACGGTTCACAAGAGGGAACCGCTGAAAAATCTGAAGAAAAAGATTAGGGGAAAGGGGGTGAACCTTAAGAGGAGAATTTGTATTTGATTGCAGGCCTCGGAAATCCCGGGCCACAATATGAACATACCAGGCATAACATTGGTCTGGAAGCCGTTCTACAGTGGGGCGAATCCTTAGGAGTTAGCCTCGGAGATCGCCGGTTTCGCTCAAAACACGCCCTGGCGGAATACCGGGGCAGGCAAATCGTTCTTCTTTGCCCCCTGACTTTTATGAACTTAAGCGGGGAAGCGGTCAGGGACTGCCTTCGTCATTATGGCCTGGCATTGGACAAACTGCTGGTCATTCACGATGATCTGGACCTTCCCCTGGGAAGGGTCAAGATTGTCGGACATGGGGGGGCAGGCGGTCATAAAGGTGTTTCATCAATCATAGATTGTTTGGGGAGTTCAACGTTTTCGCGGGTCAAAATCGGCATTGGTCGCCCATGCCGTGGGAAAAGCGTGGAAGACTATGTTTTGAGCGCTTTTTACGAAACCGAAAAAGAACTCGTGAACGACGTCCTTCGGATGGCTGTGGAGGCATCCGAGCTTTTTGTTTTGGAAGGGGTAGAGACGGCAATGAACCGTATCAATTGCCGAAGATTAACAATTTAAGGAGGAAGAAGTGATGCAGGGATTAACCAAATTGGCTCCCTTTGTGGGGATTTTGAGTCTCATTATTGCCTGGCTGATCTACAACTACGTTAAAAAGCAGCCGAACGGCAATCAGTTGATGGCGGAGCTGGAAGATGCCATCCACACCGGCGCCATGGCATTCCTGAAAAGGGAATACTCGGTGCTCATCGTATTTATCGCGGTTGTGTTCATTCTTTTGGGCTGGGGTGTTGCGTGGAAAACGGCCCTTTCATTCATTACCGGCGCCCTATGTTCCATGGCAGCCGGTTATTCAGGCATGACGGCAGCCACCCGGGGCAACTCGCGAACCGCTGAAGCCGCCAATAAACATGGGCAGCCGGAAGCCTTAAACGTTTCCTATTTTTCAGGGTCCGTTATGGGACTCGCCGTGGCCGGCCTGGGACTTTTGGGTGTCGGTTTCTGGTTCTGGGTATATGGCGGAAATCCCACCACGGCTGAATACATCAACGGCTTTGCCATGGGCGCCAGTTCCATAGCCCTTTTCGCCCGTGTGGGCGGCGGCGTTTACACCAAGGCGGCGGACGTGGGTGCTGACCTGGTGGGCAAGGTGGAGGCGGGTATCCCCGAAGACGACCCCCGCAACCCGGGCGTTATTGCCGACAACGTGGGTGACAACGTGGGAGATATCGCGGGTATGGGCGCCGATATTTTTGAGTCATTCGTGGGATCGGTCATCGCCACCATCGCCATCGGCGCCACCATGACCATTACCCCTGAATTTTTAAAGGAATTTTCGGTCCTGCAAGGACTGGATGAAACCGCCATCAAACTGAAATACATGGCCATGCCGATCCTGGTGGCCACCGCCGGATTGATCGCTTCATTTTTCGGTGTCTTTTCCATCAAAGTCTTTCAAAAAGGTGAACCGGCGGGCGCACTCAGGTATACCACCTTTGTTGCCGCCATTATTTTTGTCATTTTTACCATCATCATAACAAAAAGCCTTGGCATGCCCTTCGGTGCCTTCTGGGCCATTTTCTCCGGGCTCCTCTGTGGTATCGCCATCGGTCTCCTGGCCGAATACTACACATCCGGACCGCCGATCAAACGGATTGCGGCCCAATCTGAAACCGGATCCGCAACGGTCATCATCTCGGGCCTGGCCGTGGGCATGCAGTCCACCTATCTGCCCATCTTGGGCATCTGCGTGGCCACCTACATCGGCTATGAATCCGCCGGCATTTACGGTATCGGCCTTTCGGCCGTGGGCATGCTGGCCACGGTCGGTGCCACCATGACCGTGGACGCTTACGGTCCCATAGTGGACAACGCGGGCGGTATCTCGGAAATGGCCGAACTGGGCCCCGAAACCCGAAAGATCACTGACGGCCTGGATGCCTTGGGCAACACCACCGCAGCCATCGGAAAAGGATTTGCCATCGGTTCCGCGGCCCTTACGGCCCTGGCGCTTTTCGTGGCCTATTCACAGGCCGCCAACCTGGGCCAGGTGCTGCTCGATAACCCGAGGGTGATTATCGGCTTGTTCATCGGCGGCATGGTTCCCATGACCTGCGCGGCCCTGACCATGACCTCCGTGGGCAAGGCGGCCTTTGCCGTTGTCAAGGAAATCAGGCGCCAGTTCAGAGAGATCCCCGGCCTTCTGGAAGGAAAAGAAGGCGTCAAACCGGATCCCGCCACCTGCGTTTCCATTGCCACCGGTTCTGCTCTGAGGGAAATGGTTAAACCGGGACTTATCGCCGTGCTGACCCCTGTCCTGGTGGGCTTCCTGCTGGGGAAAGAGACCCTGGCCGGCGTATTGATCGGCGCCACCGTCATGGGGGCTTTTCTGGCGCTGTTCATGAGTAACGGCGGCGGCGCATGGGACAATGCGAAAAAATACATTGAGGAAGGCCATTTTGGCGGCAAGGGTTCCGATAACCATAAAGCCACCGTGGTCGGTGACACCGTGGGTGATCCATTCAAGGATACTTCCGGACCGGCCATGAACATCCTTATCAAGTTGATGTCGGTTGTTTCTCTGGTGATCGCGCCAACGCTCCCGGCAACGTCGTTGATTTTTGGATAATCAGGAATACAAAACCGTTAACCCCAAACCGAAAGCCCATCGCCCGCAGGTTCCCCGGGAGAAAGCAGCTGTTTCTCCCGGAAACCGGGGCGAGGGGTTTTTGATTCACTTTTGATTTGCACGTTACTTTTTTTGTTGAAACGCCGCTTTTTTGAGAAGCCCCGTTTCGCATGGAGGTTTAGATGTTCCAGATAGGTGATTTGGCCGTGTATCCCGCCCATGGCGTCGGCGTTATTGAAAAAATCGAATCCCAGGAAATTTCGGGATGCAAGCAGGACTTCTATGTCATGCGCATCCTTGACAACGACATGATCATCATGATTCCAACCACCAATGTTGACCATGTGGGTTTAAGAGATATCATCCCCAAATCGGAACTCCCGAGACTGTTTTCCATTCTAAAAAAGCGAGACGTCACTTTGGACAGCCAGACCTGGAACCGGCGTTACAGGGACTATATGGAGAAGATCAAAACCGGTTCGGTCTTTGAGGTGGCCGAGGTCTACCGAGATCTCCTGATTTTGCGATACGACAAAGAACTTTCTTTCGGCGAGCGGAAAATGTTGGACACCGCCAGAACCCTATTGGTCAAGGAAATCTCCCTGGCAAAGGATATTGCGGAATCACAAGTGGAAAGCGACCTGGATCGCATGTTTTCCTAGTAGCCATTGAGAAGCGCTTAAAAGGCCGTTGATCATCTTCTTTTTCACTCGCGCCCCCATTTTGCACCTTAAACCCGAAAACAGTGAACGACGTTACCGACAGCCGTTTTTTTCATGTGATTTCCGGCAGTGATCACGGCATGCGGTTGGACCTGTTTCTGTCCCAAAGACACGACAATCTCTCTCGATCGCGGATCCAATCGCTCATTCGCGAGGGCTGCGTTAGCGTCAATGATTCTCAATCAAAACCGAGCCGTCTACTAAAGACGGGGGATCGAATCTCTTTTTGGATACCAAAGGCATCCGCACTTGAATTGATTCCCGAGGAAGTCCCATTTTCAATCCTGTTCGAGGATGCCGCCATCATTGTTCTTTATAAGCCGCCGGGCATTGTGGTTCATCCCGCGCCCGGCCATTCATCGGGCACCCTGGTTCACGGGCTTTTGAAGCATTGCAGTGACCTTTCGGGCATCGGGGGAACCTTGAGACCCGGCATCGTTCACAGGCTTGACAAGGATACATCCGGACTCATGCTCGTCGCCAAGAATGATTCGGCCCATCAGGCCCTCACACAACAATTTCAGGAAGGCACCATTAAAAAAGAATATCTTGCCCTGGCCCACGGCATAATGGCCCGCGAAAGCGGCACCATTGGTCTACCCATCGGCCGGCATCCCATCCGTCGAAAAGAAATGGCCGTTGTTCCGAAAGGAGGCCGCCAGGCACTGACCCTGTGGCGAAAGATCGCCGACTGCCAGGAAGGGTTTTCTCTTTTGTTGATCACCCTTAAGACAGGGAGAACACATCAGATTCGTGTTCATTTCTCCCATCTGGGTCACCCGCTTGTGGGGGATTCGGTATACGGTCCCGGACCCCATACGCTCAAAAGGCGCTTTCTGAAACAGAATCCTGAACTGGTGTCAGCCGTAAAGAGGCAGATGCTGCATGCCGCGCGCATCGGTTTTATCCATCCGGATAGAAAGACCTATCTTGAATTCGAAGCCCCTTTTCCGGAAGACATGGAAAGGGCTTTAAAGGCCCTGAAAATCAGGGTCCACCCACAAACGAAATTAGAGCACCATTAGGTTTCCGAATTAATATTCTTTTTTGTCAAACAAAGCCTTGACATAACGAAAAAAATAAGGTAATAGGTTGCAAAATTAATGAATGCCTTTCTTTGGGAGATTCGGTACAGGCCGGACGTTCGTATAAACTCCATTACTTATCTGCTGAGAAACCTTACAATAACTCACATCACAGGTTACAAAAGGGTTGCGGCGCGAGGAGATTGTCGTGGCATTTCTAAGGATTTTTCTTTCAGTGGATCTGCAATGTTGAATCGGTTTTTCCTAATTGAGGTTAACCGTCGTCGATAAACTTATCCAAATGTTGGGAAACAGGGCAAACAAGACCTTTCCATTTATTTCAATTTTACAACCACCCCAGAAATAACGAAAATTTATACCTTAAACCTTCTGACGGAGATCCATTATGAATCTTGTAGAACTAAAAACGATGAAAATCAGTGAGTTAACTGAAATGGCCAAGGAGTTCAACATTGAAGGCGCCTCCGGAATGCGAAAACAGGAACTCACTTTTTCCCTTCTTCAGGCCCATTCGGCCCAAAACGGGCTCATATATGGTGAGGGAGTCCTTGAAATCCTTCCGGATGGATTCGGTTTTTTGAGGGCTCCGGACGCAAATTATCTTCCCGGACCCGACGACATCTATATCTCCCCTTCTCAGATTCGACGATTCAATCTGCGCAAAGGGGACACCATCAGCGGCCAGATCCGCCCGCCCAAGGAGTCGGAACGATATTTCGCGCTTCTGAAGGTGGAAAAAGTCAACCATGAAGATCCCGAAATCAGTAGAGAAAAGATCCTCTTCGACAATTTGACACCGCTATATCCCGATGAGAGAATCAAGATGGAGGTTGAACCGGACAACTTCTCCACTCGGGTGATGGATCTCATGACCCCCATTGGAAAAGGCCAGCGGGGGCTGATTGTGGCACCACCCAGAACCGGAAAAACCATGCTGTTGCAGAACATTGCCAACAGCGTCACCGCCAATGATCGATCAATCCATAAGATCGTTTTACTGATAGACGAACGGCCGGAAGAGGTCACCGATATGGCACGATCCGTGGAAGCTGAGGTGATCAGCTCAACGTTTGATGAACCCCCTCAACGCCATGTGCAAGTGGCTGAGATGGTCATCGAAAAGGCGAAGCGACTCGTGGAGCATAAAAAGGACGTGCTGATTCTGCTGGACAGCATTACCCGGTTGGCAAGGGCCTACAACTCCGTGGTGCCCCCCAGCGGAAAAATCCTCTCCGGCGGTCTCGATTCAAATGCGCTTCACAAGCCAAAACGGTTTTTCGGAGCGGCCAGAAATATTGAAGAGGGTGGCAGCCTGACGATTATTGCAACGGCATTGATCGACACCGGAAGCCGCATGGACGAAGTGATATTTGAAGAATTCAAAGGCACGGGCAACATGGAAATTCACTTGGACCGCAAACTCAGTGACAGACGTGTTTTCCCGTCCATCGACATCAACCGCTCCGGAACCCGCAAAGAGGAGCTTCTGCTGGAACAGGCCGATCTCAACCGCATCTGGATCCTTCGAAAACTGCTGGCTCCTCTGACCCCTGTGGACAGCATGGAATTCCTGCTTGAAAAAATAAAAGGAACAAAAGATAATAAGGATTTTCTAAATTCCATGAGCGAATAGATTGCGCCATGAATTCGTGGAAAATGCGAGGAGACGAAAATGAAAAGCGGCATTCATCCCAAATATTACAAAACCAAGGTGCATTGCGCCTGTGGCAACGAATTTGAGACCGGAAGCACGGTCGAAAACATTAACATTGAAATTTGCTCCAAATGCCATCCGTTTTTTACCGGTAAACAGAAGTTGGTGGACTCGGCGGGTCGCATCGAACGATTTAAGAAGAAATACGCCAAGTACAACAAATAATGAGATGAATGGAATACTGGTATCGGACGCGAAATTTAAGACGGAGATGGTACAGAGAAACACCGGCTCATGGCAATGTTTGACAAAATAAAGGAGACCGAGGAACGGTACCATGAGCTGGAAACATTTCTGGGACAGCCGGAGATCATTCAAGATCAGAAGCGTTTCCAAAAATACGCAAAAGAACACAGCGATCTAACACCGATTATCGCTGTTCTCCGGAAGCACCAAGCGCTTCAAGAGGAAATTACCGAAAACCGATCCCTTCTGGAAGACCCGGATCCCGAAATAAAAAAACTGGCCAAAGAAGAGATAGAGGCGTTGAACGGTCGTTTGGAAGAGACCGCCGACGAGCTCAAAATACTGCTTCTCCCCAAAGATCCTAACGATGAAAAGAACATTCTGCTGGAAATCAGGGCCGGCACCGGCGGCGAGGAGGCGGCTCTTTTTGCGGCGGATCTCTTTAGAATGTACACCCGCTATGCTGAGCTTAACCGATGGAAAACCGAAGTGTTGTCCCAGAACACCACCGGGATCGGCGGTTTCAAAGAAGTGATTCTTCTGATAGAAGGGCAAAGGGTTTTCAGTCGGCTTAAGTATGAGAGCGGCGTCCACCGGGTTCAGCGCGTCCCTGAAACCGAAGCACAAGGGCGGATTCATACCTCGGCGGTGACGGTGGCAGTCCTTGCGGAAGCGGAAGACGTGGATGTTGAAATCAGACCGGAAGACCTTCGAATCGATGTGTACCGATCATCAGGCCATGGGGGCCAGCATGTGAATACAACTGACTCAGCGGTACGAATCACGCATCTTCCCACCGGTCTGGTGGTCACTTGCCAGGATGAAAAATCCCAGCATAAAAACAAGGCAAAGGCCATGAAAGTGCTCAGAAGCCGTATGCTCGATCTTGAAACGGCCCAGCAGCAGTCGCGGATTTCGGAAGAACGCAAGACCATGGTGGGAAGCGGAGACCGTAGTGAGCGGATCAGGACTTACAATTTCCCCCAGGGGCGGATCACCGACCATCGCATCGGGCTTACGCTCTACAAACTTGAAGATTTTCTTCAGGGAGATTTAAACCTCGTCATTGAACCACTCATCACCCACTTTCAAGCCGAGGCCCTTAAAAATTCCGGCGGCAATTAATCCGTATGAATCTTCCGTTATGACTCCAAAAGCGTGGTGCATCAAAGCGCTGCTTGAGACGGCAACCGATTACCTGACGGAAAAGGGAATTGAAAACGCCCGTCTAAACGCCGAAGTCCTGCTGGCTCACCAGCTTCACATCAGAAGAATATCCCTTTATCTGAACTTTGATCAACCACTGAGCGCAGAGGAGGTATCCGGCTATCGCAACCTTATCAGGCGGCGTTTGAAACATGAACCGCTCCAATACATTACCGGCACCCAGGAATTTTGGTCCCTTTCATTTGAGGTAAATCCCCACGTTCTCATCCCCAGGCCCGAAACCGAGATTCTCGTGGAACAGGCCGTCAGACTATCCAAGAGAATCAACAACAACGCTTCTTTGCGCATTCTCGATATGGGTACCGGCAGTGGCATTATCTCCGTGGCGCTGGCAAAAGAGATCCTTCATGGGAGCATCACCGCAACGGACATCAGTGAAAAAGCCCTTGACACTGCACTCAGAAATGCCCAACAACACGGGGTTTCGGAGAGAATAACATTTCTTGAGGGAGACCTTTTTGAGCCGCTGATGGACGAAAGGACACCATTTGATCTGATTGTATCCAACCCCCCCTATGTGTGCTCCCATGAACTCCCAAATCTCTTGCCGGAGGTGGCCGTCTATGAGCCCAGACTGGCGCTGGACGGAGGGAGGGACGGAATGGATTATCTGATGAGAATCATTGACAAGGCACCCCGGTTTTTGCTGCCAGGGGGCTGGCTTCTGCTGGAGATGTCTCCACATCAGGTGGAAAAAGCCCTTTCCGCCATTCACAAAGCAGGCGTTTACCGGACGGCTCCCGTGATCAAAGACTTTAGCCATCTTCAAAGGGTCGTGACGGCACAGCTAACGGATTAAGCAATTGGATGAATCGTTCATTTCCTTTCTGAAATAAGGAGAAAGGGGAAGCCATGCCGATGGCAGAAAACAAGGGATGGAAATCGAAACTGGTCGCCCCCCGAAAAGTCCTTTCCAAAATCAGGCCTGGAATGAGCATCTTTTTGGGAACCGGCGTTGCCGAACCCTGCACTCTGGTTAACAGCCTCCTGGGCACGGATGATGGAAATCTGAGAGACCTGGAATTCATCCAGCTCATGAGTTTTGGACCTGCCATTTCTCTCACCAAAACCCAGCATCATAAATTCAGACTTAAGACCTTTTTCGCCGGTTGGGTGGCCAGCGAGGGAATCACCTCCGGCCGTGTCGATATGATTCCGAGTCCGCTTTCCGAAATCCCCCACTTGATTCAATCCGGTGTCATCGCAATCGACGTCGCTTTCATACAAATCACGCCACCGGATCGTTCCGGTTTCTGCAGCTTGGGCCCTGCCATCGATGTGGCTCGGCATGCCATAGAACATGCATCCCTGGTGGTGGGCGAAATAAACCACGATACACCCAGAACCATGGGGGACACATTTGTTCATGTGGATGATTTTGATTTCCTGGTGGAATCCAACACCCCTCCCATCTATTTTGAACGCCCACCCTTTGATCCGGTCTTTGACAAGGTGGGGGCAAATGTCGCGTCCCTCATCGAAGACGGTAGCTGTCTCGCATTTTCAGCCGGCCATATTTTTGAGGCCCTTGCACGCCATCTTAAGAAAAAGAAGGACCTGGGCATCCATTCTCCCTTTTTCACGGACGCCGTCATGGATTTGGTCAAAAGCGGTGCGGTGTCCAACCGAAAGAAAGGGCATTTCCTTGGAAAATCGCTGACCGCTTACGCCATTGGAACATCTGATCTGCTGTATTGGCTGCATCGAAACCCGCTGATCGAATTTCAAGGCATCGATGTGGTGGCTGACCCGAAACGGATTTCTCGAAACGATCGCACCATGGTGGTTTTGCCGGTTCGAAAAGTCGACTTGAGCGGCAGCGTGGCAATGCATAGCGGCAAAGGTAACGTGGGGGACGGTCCCAGCGAAGCGCAGGAGTTCTTCAAAGGCGCACGGTTTTCCAAGAAGGGCCGAACCATCATCGCCCTGCCCAGCCGTAACCTAAAAAAGCAATCCAATATTCTGGTTTCGGTGCACGATTATCCCAACCAGTTTTCCATTCGGGAATCCCTGGACCTGGTGGTGACCGAATACGGTGTGGCCGCCATGACCGGTCGAACCATTCGGGAAAGGGCTCTTGCACTTATCGATATTGCCCATCCCGATGACCGGGCGGAACTTGTCCATCAAGCCAAAAAGAAGAAGATACTTTACGCCGACCAGATCTATCTTCCCGAATCCGGTGCGCGCTACCCCACGGATCTCGTCTGTGAAAAGGTTTTTCCGGGGGATGTCACCATTCGGTTTCGTGCCATCAAACCCTCGGATGTGGATGAAATGCGACGGCTCTTTTATCGATTCTCAGATAAATCCGTTTATTACCGTTACTTCTCCCCCATTAAAACCATGCCCCATGCCAAGATGCAGGAGTATGCCACCATTGATTACACCAAAACCATGTCCATCGTGGGGCTGATGGGAGAACCGGGGGCCGGGCGCATCGTGGCCGAAGCCCGCTATGTCCGGTTCCCCGACAAACCGGTGGCCGATGTGGCATTTGTGGTGGATGAAGCGTTTCAGGGAAAAGGGATCGCGACGTTTCTATTTAGGGCCTTGAGGAGAAAGGCCAAGGAAGTGGGCATCCAAGGGTTCAAAGCGGACGTACTTGCCACCAACAAAGGAATGCTGAAGGTCTTTGAAACCGCTTCAGAGGCCCCCATTAAGGCTGTCATGGACAGCGGCATTTATGAGCTGAGCATTCCTTTTGATTCGGACAAGATCGAGGAAACCCTTGACTGATGTGATTTTCCATCATGGAACACAAAATTAAGAACCAAATTCTTCTGAATTTCAGTGGCCCTATCTGCACGCTCACCATCAACCGGCCGGATAAGCACAACTTTCTCACGCCTCTACTGCTTAAAGAAATGGCTTCTGCAATCTCCGAAATCGGCCGGGATCCCCACATCAGAGTTCTCGTTATTCGGGGGGCCGGAGAAACATCTTTCTCGGCCGGGTATGACATAACCGCCATACCCACAAACGGGCAAAATCTTGAAAAGCCCGTTTCCGGCATATTGTTCCTACAAAAAGCCCTTCAGGTTATTCAGGATTTTCCGTACCCGGTGATTGCCATGTTAAACGGCCACGCCTTTGGCGGCGGTTGCGAGCTGGCTGTCAGCTGCGACATCCGTGTCGGCAGACATGGGATCACCATGGGAATGCCGCCCGTGAAACTGGGAATCGTTTATCCACCGGCCGGTTTTCGCCGGTTTCTCAGAGTGTTGGGATTTGCCAGAACCCTTGAAATGTTTTTGACCGGTCGCCGCTATAATGCACGCCAATGCCTTCGCATGGGACTTCTAAACGAACTCCTGGAACCGGAAACCTTGGAGACTTTTACCGATGAACTGGCAGCGGAGATCGCCGAAGGGGCGCCCATGGCGCTACGAGGGACCAAACAGGCCCTATACAAAATGGGTGAGAAAGGTTTCTTGAGCGAAAATGAGGAACAGGCCCTTGCCGCTTTGTTTGACCGGTCCCTTAAGAGTGAGGACCTGAGGGAAGGGAAACAGGCATTCACGGAAAAGCGAAAACCACGTTTCAAAGGTCGTTGATCCATGACAGAAGTCATCAGCCTGGAACAAGGGAAGCTTCAAATCCTCGCCAAAAGGTCCTTCCGAAATTGGAAGAGCCGTTTCAAGGAGGCATTTTCCACGGACACCTGCCTGGGCCATGTTTCCTTTGAAACCCTTTCATTTCTGGCCCAGGACAAGGAAAAGGGGACATTTTATTTCTATGACCTGATCATGGGGCTCAATCGGCTGGGATCGGGATTCGAGTTCAACGAGTTGTCTCCCCAGAAAAAAATGCGTGTCATCGACCAGTATCTCTTTCTTCTGGACCGTATTCGCTATGAATGTATGAAGCGCATTGGGTGGATGTCTCATTATCCAGGAGAAGAGGTGCCACTGGTGGAGATGATCATCCGTTTCGACGATGTGGCGCCCAATCTTCAGGGTCAAATTCCCTCAATGAATCCCAACTTTGAGGGTTCCAAGGAGTTTTTCTCGGTCACGCCATACGAAAAGGAAGGGGTGATCCGGAAACTGATCCCCAAGCTCATGAAAGAACTAAAAGATCACAAAAAGCCATGTTAGACAGTTACAAAATGCATCCTGTGTAAAAAACACAAGAAGTGTTATGAAAAACTCAGATGTCCCCTCAAAACAGGGATAACAACCATCTCTTTGA
>JANQDY010000129.1 GCA_028278625.1 Thermodesulfobacteriota bacterium | reverse complement strand
TCAAAGAGATGGTTGTTATCCCTGTTTTGAGGGGACATCTGAGTTTTTCATAACACTTCTTGTGTTTTTTACACAGGATGCATTTTGTAACTGTCTAATTGATCGGTGCCTGCGGTCTTACAGGCGCCTGGGGTCCGAAAACGTCCGTGTTTCGGTTGAAGCCTTTGGGTGTTTCAGGGAGCTTGGGTGTATTCGGCGTTTTGGGCATTTGGGGTCGTTGGAACCCGCTCGATTTCTTATCCGCCGAACTGTTGGTTCTGTATGCATCGCCGGTAATTCTGGACACTTCTTTTCCTGGCACCGGATCGGCACCACATGGATTTCCGGCGAAAAAGAGGAGCGCGGAAACCCCTACGAGAACAAACAATAGGTGGCGGGCGATGGTTGTCACGGCGTACCTCCTAAATTCTTGATTCACGGGCGCAGCCCGCATTAGTAGTACTTTTTTCTTCTTAAGTGTGCTATAGATCCTCCGCGATGCGACGCATAAAGAATGCTGAAGGGGTCGGTTGCGGTTTCAGAAAGTAAAAATTGTCCATGGGGAGGATCCTTTATCCATGCATAGAATAAAAGAATACACCATAAAGCGTCTGTTTAAAAGCACCAAACCAAGGCTTTCCGCCTTTTTTGTTCTGGCGGGGCTCGGACTGTTTGTGTCATGTGCGGCTGATAACCAGCGGTATCACAATCCATCACAGGGAACTCCCCCGTCCTTTGAAAATGACATGGGCGTGCCGGAGAATGAAAAGATCTTCTCGAGAGGGCGAAGCCTTTTCTGATGCACTTTAACTAAACTTTTTCAAAAAAAGGCAGGTATTGACGCCGCCGAAGGCAAAGTTCTGAACTGAAGCGATGTTGACGGGGGTTTCACGGAGTTCTTGGGTGTGACGGATCATATCACATCTGGGATCGATGTCCTCCAGGTTCAGAGTGGGCGCAACGATCCCCTTCTCCATCATATATAGCGTGATGATGGCCTCTATGACACCGCAGGACCCCATGGTATGCCCCATGTATCCTTTGAGGCCAGTTACAAGGGGACCCTTCCCATAAACGCTGCCAATGGCCATGGCTTCCGCCACATCCCCCATTTTAGTGGCGGTGGCATGGGCGCTCACAAAATCAACGTCTTCGGGATTAAGGCCCGCGTTTTCGAGCCCCCCCACGATGGTCTCTTTGATCCCTTCCATGTTGGGGAGGATCAGATCCCCGCCGCTGTTGCCGCACCAGTAGCCGATCACTTCCCCAATGATGTGAGCCCCGCGTTTCCTGGCACACTCGTATTCTTCAAGGAGAACGGCTCCCGCCCCTTCTCCAACCACCAGGCCGTCACGCTTGACATCAAATGGGCGGGGGGTCAGGTGGGGTGTCTCATTATACTCCGTTGAACAGGCCAGCAGGTTGTCGAAAACCGCCACCGTAGTGGTGTCATATTCGTCGGCGCCGCCACAAATCATGGCGTCCTGTACGCCGTATTTGACGGCTTCGTAGCCGAATCCCATGGACTGGCTGCTGGTGGTGCAGGCAGTGCAGGATGATATGACGCGGCCGGTGATTTCAAACATTTTGGTAATATTGACCGCCGTGGTATGCACCATGCTCTTGAGATAATCCACCGCGCCGATGGCGGCAAACCGCTCTTTTGATCCGCTGAAAAAGTGCTCATAAATCTGACGCTGCACCGTGGGACTGCCGTGGGTGGAGCCGAACGCCACGCCGAGTCTGCCGGATGAGATGAAGTCCTGTTCCAACCCGGCGGATTCAAGCACTTCCTTAACCACCTGACAGGCATAATAGGCCACGGGCCCCATGGTTTTTCGGTATTTTCTTTTGAAATCAAAATCAATGGGGTAGCTGACGGTACCGAATACCTGGGACTCCACCCTTTCGGTCAGAAGATCGTCTTCTTTTAGTTTCCGGACCCCGGACGTCCCATTTATGAGACTTTCGATCAGGGCGTCTCTGCCGTGGCCGATGGGTGTGATGGCCGAAGCGGCCGTAATGACAACTCTTCTCTCCATGATATTCTAGTGTCTTCTCTCCAGGTTTGCGGTCAGAAAAATCAAGAAAATTCTATTATGAAAACATATGGTTGTGCCTTTTGCGAGAATTCAGAATCCAGAATCCAGTAGCCAGAATATGGCACTTGGCACCTACTTTACATTCTGAATTCTGGCTCCTGACTCCTGAATTCTTGGGTTGCGGGCGTAGCCCGCGTTAGACCTACATCAAACCCCTTTTTATGGCGAGGGATACCACATAATCACAGATCTGATTGATGGTACGGATCTCCATGGAGTCCTTTTTTTCCTGGCGGGTTAACTCCGAACCGAGCATTTTTTCGATTTCCCCCAACAGTTCCAGCGCATCGATGCTGTCGAAATCATGGGCTTCGGTCAGATTGTCATCCAGGCCGGGGTTGATAATTTCAAATTCCGTTTCAAAAATATCGAGTATTTTTGCTGTTATGTCTTCTCGTGTCATGGGTGGTCTCATTGGTTTTGAGGCCAATGGTATTGGATTGGTGTTAAGGTGTCAATCGCGTTTTTTCCCCAGAAAAGGCTCAAAATGGTACCACTGGAAAGGATATTTCCTAATATTTTCGGCCAGATGATCGGCATATCTTTGGGCTGTTTCAATAATGGTTTGTTGTCTTTGAGCCCGTGAATCACATTTCATTGGGATCGGTTCACTGATGGAAACGTGGTAACGTCCTTTTCCGGTCCGCCAGGCAAAGAAGAAATAGAGGGGGACATTTGATAGAAGGGCAAAGAGGTAGGGTGTTTCGGGAAGGAGGGCTTCATGACCCAGGAAAGAGACTTTCACGTTCCGCTGATCTTTCCGCCATAGCACGTCTCCCGCCATGGAGATCATGCCCCCGCCTCTAAGATGTTTCACGCCTTCGACGATTTCAAAGGGGGAACCGCTCTTCTCGTCCACGGCAAGGACCCTTATGCCGGAATCCATTAAATCCTCTTTCTGGAATTTCTCAATTTCCTCCTTCTGTTTCCGGCCCATGTACAGAAGCAAGTTGATTTCAGGGAGTATTCTCCTCAAGTGATGGGCCGCGGCCTCCCAGTTACCCGCATGAGACATGATAATGACCCCTCCGGAGCGATCTTCTACGGCCCGTTTCAGATGGCCAAGCCCCGTTGAGGAGAAAAGTGCCGTGTTTTCAGGAGCCGCCAGGATGACCCTTTCGAGAAAAACATTCGTAAAACTGTGGAATTGTCTAAAGGTGCACCATACATGGTGTATCAAAGGCCGGCCAGGAAACAGGGCCCTGTAAAAGTCGATTCCCGTTTTCACGCGATGGGGGCGGAATAGAAAATAGCCCGTTGCAACAAACCAGGCGAAAAGCTTGAAAAACCATATGCCGAATCTCTTTGATCCGGAGATGAGTGTTTTGTAGAACCATGATTTCATAGACCACTCGTATTCCGGGCCTAACTTATCCAAATCCCAGGCGCTTTCGAATGTCCAGAGGGATTTCGAACATTATTTCCATGTCCGGATATACCACTCCCACCTGCTCGCTTCTCCCTTTCACGCAAATTTCCCCATGACCCTTGCGCCTGATTTCAAAATCCATGACGATTTTGACCTTCGCTTCCAGCACCGTGACCCTGCAGAGAAGTTCGTCGCGGTTGCGAAGAGCGATAATGTGTTTGGTGAAGGTTTTGATGATGGGGAAGATACAGCCGGTTCTTTCATAATATGCTTGAAGGTCAATGCCGCATTGGTCCAGCAGCGCGAATCGGGCCACATCGAAATACTTGAGCACGTTCCCGTGCCAGACAATGTTCATGGGATCGAGATCATGGAACGGGACTTTAATCTCTACTTCGCAGGTCTTTCGATTTTCCATAAATACACGCTGATACATTTTGTCTGAGTTATATGAAACCTATTTTGCCCCGGATGCCCCTGTCAAGAATTTATTGACGGCATTTATGTGTATTGATAAAAAATAAGTTGAATCTTTCAAACGAGCTCGAAGGTGAAATCATGAAAGTCAGCACTGTCAATGAAATGAGAGAATTGGATCGGACCGCCATCGAAACCTACGGCATCAAAGAAGAACTGCTCATGGAAAATGCCGGTGACGCGCTCTATTTTGTGATAATGAACAGATTCGGCATCAAGGGGAGGCGATTTTTGGTCTTTTGCGGACTGGGCAATAATGGCGGCGACGGATTTGTTGTGGCCAGGAAGCTGCATTCAAACGGGGGATTCGTCAAGACATACATCCTTGGGGATCAGAAAAAGTACCGGGGCGCGGCGAAGCTGAATCTGGATATTCTGAAGCGTTTGCCCGTTGAGATTGTGGAAGTCAAAGACCCGGATTCAGTTGGCGTGGACATTGTCCATTCCCATGCCATTGTGGATGCGATTCTGGGAACGGGCCTCGAAAGAGAGGTGAAGGGGCTCTATGGAGATGTCATTTCACACATCAACAACAGTGGGAAAACCGTTTTTAGCGCGGATATCCCTTCCGGTGTTTCGGGAAACACGGGAGAAGTGCTGGGGATTGCCGTAAAGGCGGATTACACGGTCACCTTCGGCCTTCCCAAACTGGGAAATCTCCTTTATCCGGGGTTTGACCGATGCGGTCAATTGTACGTGACACATATCTCTTTTCCACCTGAGTTGTATGATTCCGGGGATCTTAAGATCAATGTCATACCGCATATCAGCCTCCCCCGAAGAAATCCTGATGCCCATAAGGGTAGTGTGGGACAGGTTCTGTTCATTTCAGGTGCTTCGGGGTATTTCGGCGCTCCCTATTTTGCGGCCCTCTCATTTTTAAAGGCGGGCGGCGGGTATTCCAGACTGGCGGCCCCACAATCCATTACCCCCTTTATCGCCGGAAAAGGGAGTGAAATCGTGTTGTTGCCGCAAAAGGAGACCGATTCCGGTGCCATTGCCATGAAGAACAGGGATAAACTGCTGGAAATCGGCAACAGCATGGACATGGTGATTATGGGTCCGGGATTGTCATTGGATGCTGAAACGGCAACCCTGGTAAGAGCGCTGGCAAAAGAGCTGGAAGTGCCGCTATTGCTGGATGGGGACGGCATCAGTGCCGTCTGTGAAGACCTGGATATTCTGAGAGAGCGAAAATCGGAGACCATCCTGACGCCCCACCCGGGGGAGATGGCCAGGATTACAGGGCTTGATACCGAAAGAATTGCCGGCGACAGAATAGAAATTCTACAACGCACGGCGGAAAGCCTGAAAGCGATGATCGTTCTGAAAGGGGCCCACAGTCTCGTCGGCTTTCCGGATGGCCGCGTTTTTATCAACATGTCAGGGAATGCGGGCATGGCAACGGCCGGTTCAGGGGATGTGCTCACCGGGGCCATATCCGCCGTGTTCGGTCTTGGCCTAACCCTTGAGGAAGCCGTTTTAAAAGGCGTTTTCCTTCACGGACTTGCCGGGGACCTTGCGGCGGAATCAAAGGGTGCTGACGGTATGACAGCCCAGGATATTCTCGAGCACCTGCCAAAGGCCCTGAAGGAAGACAGAGAGTGGTCCGAGGATGTTTTTTCGAGCGCTTACGGAGGCGCCCGGATTGTTTGAGGATTCAGCGCCACCATGATCAAACGTGGCTTTTTTACCTCCCTTTCTGTGTTCTTTTTAATACAATCCATGATATCGGGGAGTCCGTTTCAACAAAGGTCTCGCAAAATCAGGTAGTTTTAGTGCATCGTGTTTATGGCAGGAATTTTGCAGATACCTACCGTATATACATAAATTGCATTTTAGGTGTCATCCAGCTCCAAAAATCAGGGAAGCAGTTGATGATACTTAAAGGGCGGCTTCTCGGGTGTGCGTGCATCTGTTCTTCCAGGGTCTTAAACCTTTAGGAGGGAAGATTAGTCTGGAGGAAGACAACGGCATTTTGGGAAGCCTTTTTTTTGACGGATCTTCGCAAGACGCCCCCATTCACCCAATCTCTACGCATCATGACAACGATCATTGCAGAAAAATGAAATGAGAAATCCTTATCAGGACCGGACTTACAGGCACGGTGTTCATGCAGGGGACCTGACTTTTTTTCAGGTAGCCGTGCGTGAGACGGACCTATGGATTGGTGCGGAATCGAACCTTGAAAAAGAGGCCCGGGATCTTGTTTTCATGTTTCGTCACCAGCTCGAAAACTATATCGGGATTCACCCCCGGTTTTTGACCGCCCTTGCGCCCCTTGAAGATGACCCTTTGGCACCCCCCATTGTAAAAGACATGGTCCTTTCTTCAAGAAAAGCGGGTGTGGGTCCAATGGCATCGGTTGCGGGAGCCATGGCTCAACGGGTGGGAGAGGGGCTCGCCGGTTTAACCGGGCAGGTGATTGTTGAAAACGGCGGGGATGTCTACGTGGCGGCCAACCGTGCTGTTACGGTATCGATATTTGCCGGGCCATCCCCCCTGAGCGGAAAACTCGGATTACGAATCAGTGAGGGTGTGATGCCCCTTGGCGTATGTTCTTCCTCGGCAACCGTGGGTCACTCCTTGAGCCAAGGCGTCACCGATGTGGTGTGCCTTCTTTCAGAATCAACGGCCCTGGCTGATGCAGCGGCAACCGCCCTGGGAAACCGGGTAAAGGGGGTTAAAGATCTTGAGCGGGTTGGCTCCTGGGCAGCGGAAATCGGCGGCATATTGGGGGGGGTCGTAATTATAAAAGATACCATGACGGCGTGGGGGGATGTTGAACTTGTTGAGATTTAGTTCTTTTAGGGTGCAGGGTGTAAGGTCCCTGCCCCCTGCACCCTTTTATCATAAATCATAAAGCTTTTCATCGACCCTCGGCGGGAGCGCTTTTCTGGCCTTGACAATCCTCTTTCCAAAAGAAAACGGATCTTCCCCTTCGAGGAGGTCCCCCATTTCAGATTCAATGGCTTCGGGATCCTCGCCCCTCTCCATGCGGCTGAGGGCTTCTTCCATGCCGTCCCCCAGATTGAGCCCGGTCATATCCGTCAATTTGCGCATGAGTTTTGCCGCCTGCCTGGGGTCATTTTCATCCAGATGCTCAGCTTCCGACGCCAGCAGGTTCATGGCCTGTTCCATTTTGCTTTCATCCAGGTCGGGCAGACCCGAATCATCTTCTTCGCCCCGGTTCTTGGGGGTTGCAAAAATCGACATATGCCTTTCCAACCGAACCCTGTCGCACTGGGGGCACAAGGGTTTCTTTTCCGTGTTAATGGTTTTTGAAAAAAAATTGAAAATCATATGACATTCGGAACAGTAGAATTCGTAAATGGGCATTTTGTGTCAACCTTTCATCCGAGGTTCTTATTCGTCATTGGTGAATTGTTTGTTGTTATTACAGGAATATTTTGCGAGCGTCAACGGTCCGGGGTGCAGCCAGATAAATCTTGTCTTTTTTTTGCGGGTTGATATACTCGAAGCGATTTTGACCAAAGCGGATTGACCGTATATATAAACCATGGAGTGAAAGCGTGAAAATCGGTGTACTTTCGGATACGCATCTGTATCAGGTGAACCGCGACTTCTTGGACATCTACAACACATATCTTTCCGATGCGGACATGATTGTCCATGCGGGAGATGTTGTTTCCCCAAATATTGTCGAATTCCTTGAAAGGAAAGAGTTTCACGGTGTTCATGGGAATATGGATCCCATGCCGTTAAAGGGAATGCTTCCCGAGAAGAAGATTATCCAAGCCGGGCAACATCGCTTGGGGATCATTCACGGCTGGGGCGCGGCAATGGACCTGGAAGAGCGGATTATCCCTCTTTTTCGGGGCGTGGATGTGATCATCTACGGCCATTCTCATATTCCCGTCAACCACGTAAGGGAGGGGATATTGTTATTCAACCCGGGGACGGCCACCGGTTACAGTAAGAATGGTCTGAACAGTATCGGTATTCTGGAGTTAACGGAAACGATTAAAGGGCGGATTATTCCGGTATAGGGATTTCTAAGGCGGGCTGCGCCCGCAACCCAAGAATTCAGGGGTCAGGAGTCAGAATTCAGAATAAAAGAAGCACCATCATTCTATTCTGACTCCTGAATTCTGACTTCTGGATTCTTTGTAAAAGCGACATGGTTGTTAAGCTAGAAACTTTCTCGTTTTTTGTTACAGGGTTTTTGGAAATAAGGCACTAAAAATGACCCAATTCGGAGGTAAGATATGAAACAACTCAAAGTGCTGATTGTTATTCTCTTAATGCTGCTTGTGGTGGTGCTGTCGGTTCAGAATTATGCGGCGTTGAACACAAAAATACATTTCAAGATCAATCTGATCTTTTTGGAATATCAGACGGCGGATTTGTCCATATTCCTGATCGCTGTTTTGACCTTTCTCTTTGGCGTGTTGGTGACCTGGTTATTCGGGCTTTCGGAACGTTTTGCTTTTAAGCGCCAGATCAAAGCCCTGATGAAGGACGTGAAGAATAACGAGATGGAACTCAATTCCCTGCGGAACCTGCCGGTTACAACGGAAAATATGACCACAAGTGATGAGGTAAACCCCGCTCCGCCCCCGCAAGTAACCTCATGATCATGTCTTCTCGCCTGGATTCAAAACCGCCGGAATTTGTACGGTCTGTTAAGGAGAGGTCCCCATGCTGGAGTCTACCTGGCAATGGTTCACCGGTGGTGGTAGCCAGCTGATTCTCCTGACGGCTGTTGTTTTTCTGGCATTAGGGCTTTTTTTGGGAAGACGCATGCGGTCTCCCGTGGGAAAAGAACCTCCGACCTCTGAAAACAGGGGAGACAGTTCTTTTTTCAAGGGGGTGCAGTACCTCCTTTCCAATGACCACGATCAGGCCATCGAAGAGTTTACAAAATCGGTTCAGGTCAATTCCAATACCATTGAAACCTACGTGACCCTGGGAAACCTGTACCGTTCAAAGGGTGATATCGATCGGGCCATCCGGATCCGGCAGAACATTATTCTGCGCCCCAATATCGACGAGCAGATCAAGATCGGCGCGCTTTTCGATCTCGGGAAGGATTATCGAAAGGGTGGTTTTCTAAACCGCGCGCTCAAAACATTTCTACAGGTTTCTGAAAAGAATCCCGATGATGTGAGCACCCTTAAGGAGATCGAAAGCATCTATGAAGGATTGAAAGACTGGGAAAGCGCCCATGCCACGCGGCAGAGAATTGCCAGACTTGAAAGTGGCCGTCACGAAAATATCATGGCCCATCATCTGGTGGAAGCCGGTAAAGTCTGCCAGGAAAAGGATGATGTGGCGAGAGCAAAGGGGTTCTTCAATAAAGCCATATCAATCCACAAGGAGTGCGTGGATGCATATCTTCATCTTGGGGACCTCCATTTCAAAAAGCAGGAGTATAAAAAAGCCATTTCAGCGTGGAAAAAGGTGGCCGAAGTGGCGCCTCAATTCACGTTTCTGGCCTATGGCCGCCTGGAAGGGGCCTACAGCAAGATGAAAAACCTGGAGCCGGTTGAGGACTTCCTCAAGGAATGCGCCCGGTTGAACCCGGATGCCTTTACCCATATGGCCCTTGCCCGCTATTTGTACAACGAACATGACATGGAGGGTGCTTTAAAGGAGATCAATAAAGCCCTTTCACTGAATCCGGGCTTCTGGGAGGCGAGGCGATTTAGAGGCCGGATGTTCTTAGACAACGACGCGAAAGAAGATATGCTTAGAGATTACAGCGAGATCATCGAAGGCCTCACCGTGCCCTATCTGAGGTTCAGGTGTTTCCGATGCGGTTTTGAACCGAATGAACTCCTATGGCAGTGTCCCCAGTGCAACCGATGGGATACCATCGGTTTGATCAATGACAATGAAACAACCGTCGATTCGATGCATTAGCAGATGGCCCAACTAACACCCATGCTCAAACAGTTTATGGGCATCAAGGAAGAATTTCCCGATGCCATTCTGTTCTTTCGCATGGGTGATTTCTACGAAATGTTCTTCGAAGATGCTCAGGTTGCGGCCAAAATACTGGGCATTACACTCACCGCCAGGGGCTCCTATAATGGAAAAAAAGTCCCCATGTGCGGCATTCCCCACCATGCCTACCAATCCTACATCGGTAAGCTTGTTGACAGCGGCTGGAAAGTGGCTGTTTGCGAGCAGGTGGAAGATCCGAAAGCCGCAAAAGGGATCATCAAAAGAGAGGTGGTCCGTGTGGTCACTCCCGGATCGGTGGTGGATGAAAAGGAATTCGACCAGAAATCCAACCTCTTCATGGCGGCCCTGTGGGGCAAAAAAGGGATTTACGGTCTGGCCCACGCGGATCTATCCACCGGTGAATTCCGGCTGACTGAGATCGGCGCTTTTGAGGAAGTGCTGGAAGAACTGGCAAGGATTGATCCGGCGGAATTACTCCTTTCGGAATGCGATCAGGAAACCGGAAAAGAGGCGCTTAACGGGTACCGCCTGGAAATTCTGGATCAGGAAACCTTTGATCCCCAAAAGGCCGATGATTTGCTGAAAGACCAGTTTTCGGTCCGGTCCCTGTCGGGCTTTGGATGTGATGATATGCCTGGGGGCAGGATTGCCGCCGCATTGCTGGTTGCCTATCTTCAAGAGACGCAAAAGGGATTCCCGCCTCACATAAAAGAGATGGTCACCTATCATATGGGTGATTTTATGGTTCTGGACAATTCCACCCGCACGCATTTGGAGCTTCTCAGAACCATTAGGGGGCAATCGGTCAAGGGTTCGTTGTTTCAAATCCTTGATCAATCGGTGACCCCCATGGGCAGCCGTTTGCTGAAAAACTGGATCAGCTATCCCCTGGTGCGTGAAAAAAGCATTCAGGAGCGTTTGGCCGCAGTTCAAGGGCTGGTGGACGACCCCGTTTTGAGGGAGGATCTCCGAAGGGAGCTTGGTGCGGTATACGATATGGCCCGGCTGAACGGCAGAATTGCCATGAAACGGGCCAACGCAAGGGATCTGCTGGCGCTCAAAGACTCCATTTTGAGGTTGCCCGCCGTAAAAGAAGCCCTTTTGGGATCGACCAGTATTCTTCTATCCAGACTCGCCGCCAAACTGGACGTGCTCCCTGACATTGCCGGTTTGATTGAGGAAGCCATTCATGCGGAGCCGCCGGTTTCCATAAAGGAAGGCGGGATTATCAGAGACGGGTACAACGGGGAACTGGACAGACTGACGGGTCTCTGCCGCGATGGAAAGAGCTGGATCGCCGGTTTTGCCGCCACCGAAAAGGAGCGGACCGGCATCAGCAGTCTGAAGGTGGGATTCAACAAGGTTTTCGGGTATTATATTGAAATCTCCAAGGCAAATCTCAATCTGGTGCCCGAGGATTATATTCGAAAACAGACCCTGGTGAACGGCGAACGCTATATTACCGAAGATCTGAAGCAAAAGGAAGGGGAAGTCCTGGGTGCCGAGGAGAAAAGGGTTGCCCTGGAATTTGAAATTTTTGAAGAGATTCGATCAAGAATCAGTATGGAAAACCGGCGGATCAGCGAAACCACGGAGATGATTGCTCAAATTGATACGCTTTCGGGGCTTTCGGAAACAGCGGAAAGAAACCATTACACCCGGCCCGAAATAGACGAAAGTGCGGATCTGGCCATTATCCAGGGTCGGCATCCGGTGATAGAACGGACCGTTAAGGGCGAGGAATTTGTCCCCAACGATATTCATCTGGATGCCCGACAGCAGCAGGTGATGATTCTCACGGGACCCAATATGGCCGGGAAATCCACGATTTTAAGACAAACGGCTTTGACGGTGCTGATGGCGCAGATGGGCAGCTTCGTGCCGGCCGAAAAAGCTTCAATCGGCATTGTGGACCGCATATTTACCCGGGTGGGCGCATCGGACGATCTGGCAGGCGGCAGAAGCACCTTCATGGTTGAGATGAACGAGACCGCCAATATCCTTCGGCACGCAACCCAGAGAAGCCTGGTGGTTCTGGATGAAATCGGCCGGGGCACCAGCACATATGACGGATTGAGCATTGCATGGGCTGTTGCGGAGGCCCTTCACGACCGGAGCGGGAAAGGCGTGCGCACGCTCTTTGCAACCCACTACCACGAGCTGACCGAACTTGTTGCCACCAAGGAACGGGTGAAGAATTTCAATATCGCGGTGCGTGAGTGGAACGACAACATTTTCTTTCTGAGAAAACTGGTACCCGGCGGTACCAGTCGCAGTTACGGCATACAGGTTGCTCGGATCGCCGGTCTGCCTGAGAATGTTATTTTGCGGGCCGCGGAAATCCTGAGGAATCTCGAAGGAGAGGAGATTGATGAAACGGGCAAGCCCCGTCTGGCCCACAGCAAATCAAAGAAAAAAAAGGAATCAACGGGGGAGAAAATGGTCCAGCTGGACCTTTTCGGCTCCCAGGACCAGGAGTTGCGAAAGTGGATTCGCGATCTGGATATCAACAACATGACGCCGCTGGAAGCGTTGATGGCCCTCAATGACCTGAGAAAACGGATCGACCCGTCCCCATGAAACGGCCCGCCATATACTTGGCATTACTGTTCTTTGTTGCCGCTTTTTTGGTCTTTTTGCCCTGTGCGCCGTGTGAGCCCGCTGACAACGCGGCAAGACTCCTTGAAAAAGCGGGCAAGTGCAAGAAAACCCTTTACGGCTCGTCCAAAAAGAAACGGTACCGGCATAACTGGATCAAATGTGCGGACCGATTCAAGGATGTTTACAACAACTATTCCGAAAGCACATCCGCGGCAAAAGCCCTCTATGAAGCCGCCGATCTCTATTACAGGCTCCACAAGTACTCAAAGAAAGCCGGGGATATCGATATGGCCATTGGGCTCTACAAAAGGCTGGCGGCCGACCATGGAAGCAGTGCCCTGGCCGATGATGCCCAGTACAGAGTGGGAGAGATCTATTACACCGTCAAAAAGGACCCTTCCCAGGCCTATGTGGAATTTTTGAAGGTGGATGTCAGGTTCCCCAAGGGAGACATGCGCCCAAAGGCCAAAGGGATGCTGGACAAACTGGCTGTTACGCTGAGCAGCCGAAAACAAAAAAGCGGTTCAAGGGGATCCGCCGCGGAGAAGCAGCTGGCCAGAGTGAAGGATATCCGTTATTGGTCGACGCCCAACTATACCCGGGTAGTGATTGACCTTAATTCCCCGGTAAAGTATGAGCACCATCTGCTTCGGGCCGACCCAGGCCACAAAAAGCCCCGACGGCTATATCTGGACCTTCACAATGCGCGGATCGGCAAACAGATCGACAGTATCACCATTGGGGATGAGCTGCTACAAAAGGCGCGAGCCGCGCAATATACGGCGGATGCGGTGCGGGTGGTACTCGATACGGAAAAGCTGGTGGGATACCATGTGTTCCACCTGTATGACCCTTTCCGCATTGTGGTGGATGTCCGTGGGTTTGAAAAGCGAAAGACCCCAAGTTCCGCAAAACCGGCCCTTTCGGCAAAAAAGCGAAGGGTCAGGGAGGATGCCCGGAAGACCGGAAAGCCTGAAAAGGAATTGTCTCTTGCCAGACAACTGGGCCTTAATGTGAACCGAATTGTTATTGATCCCGGCCATGGCGGGAAGGATCCGGGCTGCAAAATACTTGGAAAATATAAGGAAAAGAACATTACCCTGGCCCTCGGGAAACGGTTGGCAAAAAAGCTGAAGAAAGAGATCGGCTGTGAGGTCTATCTCACGAGGGACAAAGACACGTTTCTCACTTTGGAGCAAAGGACTGCCATCGCCAACATGAAAAAGGCCGATCTCTTCATTTCATTGCATGTAAATGCGCACGACGACACCCGCATTCACGGGCTGGAGACCTATTTTCTGAACATGGCCACGAATCGGGACGCGGTGATGATTGCGGCCAGGGAAAACGCCACTTCGGAGAAAAGCATCAGTGATCTTCAAACCATATTGAACGACCTGATGATGAACACGAAAATCCGCGAATCAAGCCGCCTGGCCCACCGGGTCCAAGAGGGAATGGTGGGGGGAACCGGCAAGTGGTACGGGGGGATCAGGAGCTTGGGTGTCAAACAGGCCCCCTTTTACGTCCTGATCGGTGCCCAGATGCCGGCCGTTCTTTTGGAGGTGGGATTTTTGAGCAACCGTATTGAGAGAAAGAGACTCGTAAACAAGACCTACCAGGAACGTCTGGCCGCCGGCATCACCCATGGCATCAAATCATACATCGAAAGTATCGATAAAGTTTATCAAGAAGGCTGACGCCCCAAAGGGCATGGGTCTTTCCTCCCACCACCCACCAGCCATGAACTGTGAGCCATCAGCCATTTATTTCATACGAAGGTATGCGTCAATGAACTCGTCTATATCCCCGTCCATCACCTTTTCCACGTTTCCAAACTCAACGCTGGTGCGGTGATCCTTTACCAGTCTGTAAGGGTTGAAGACATAGGAACGGATCTGACTTCCCCAGGCGATCTCTTTCTGGGTGTCATGCATTTCCTGCTTCTTCTGTTCCAGCTTGTTCCTTTCCAGTTCGTAGAGCTTTGATTTCAACACCTTCATGGCCATCTCTTTGTTGCGGTGCTGTGATTTTTCATTCTGACACTGGACCACGATTTTTGTGGGGAGATGGGTGATTCTGATGGCGGAACTGGTTTTGTTGACATGCTGCCCCCCCGGGCCGCTTGCCCGGTAAGTGTCGATGCGAAGATCGTTTTCGTCCACTTCGATGTTGATATCCAGATCCACCTCCGGAAGTACCGAAACAGATGCGAAAGAGGTGTGTCTGCGACCGGTGGCGTCAAAGGGGGAGATTCGAACCATGCGGTGAATGCCGTGCTCCGATTTGAGGTGGCCGTATGCGTAGGGGCCGGTTACGGTGAAGTCCACATTTTTGATGCCCGCCTCGTCACCCGCCAGAAAATCGATGACATCCACCTTCATTCCTTTGGCTTCAGCCCAACGGGTGTACATTCTGAATAGCATTTCCACCCAATCCTGGGCTTCGGTACCACCGGCCCCGGCGTTGATGGACAAAATGGCGTTTCGCCGGTCATCCGGCTTTCCCAAAAGGGATCTCAGTTCGAGGCTCTTAATCCTCTTCTCAAGTGTTTCTACATCCTGAATCACCTCATCAAGGGTGTTCTTATCCTTCTCCTCGATGGCCATTTCCGCCAGCAACGCGGCATCTTCGGTCTTCCTGTAAAGGCTCTGCCACGTATCGATCTGTTCACTTAAGGCGGACCGTTCCTGGTTCAAACGGGATATTTCTTCCTGATCCCTCTGCCAGAAATCGGCTTTGCTCATGAGGTTTTCGAGCTCTGCAAGTTTCAGCTTCTGATTATCTAAGTCAAAGATGACCTCTTAATCCATTGAGCTGATCCATCACCGTTTCAATTTTTTCCGTAATTTCATCTATCATGGTTCTTCTCCTCAAACTATCTCTTTTTTAAATTTCCGTTAAGCGCTTTTTTCGCAATATGACTGGATTCTATGGCTGGATGGCCCTGCCGCGGGAAATAAATGAAATACCCTGTTGGGTTTTGGTGCCGATCATGACGCTTTCGATAATGGGCGCGTTGACTTTAACATCCGATTTCCACTTGACAACAAAATTGGCACCGGAACCGCCGCTCTTATCCGACTCCTTGATGACATAGCGCGTCGAAGCAAGTGGTTTAAGGTCGATGGGGCTTTCCAGGTATGATCTCAGCTGTTTCCCTTTTGAATCATTGTAGTCCACCGAAAGAACGGTAATCGTGTGATTCGGATCTGTGTTCCGAATGCTGAGGGTGACGGCCAGGTAAAAGGGGTGTTCCCGGTCGCCGCTGTAGATGTGCGAGTAAACGGGTACGTAAACGGTTTCACCCTTGGAAATAACCGCTTCCGTGGCCCCTGCCAATGTGGGAGCCAGCAGGCAGCACAAAACCAAAAGGATCATCTGAAAAACTTTATAAATGTTACCGTTCATGTCGCATCTCCTCATTTTTATCCGTCTATGATATTCCCATGGACCGATTCTTGTCAATAGCGCCGGCAAAAGAGAGGAAATTCTAATTTTGAAATGGATGTAATCGAAACCGTTCACATGCAAAGCTTGAGAACCGGACCGATGATTGATTCGGTATTTGGGTTGTTTGAGCATTTAATGGAAACTTTGCCTTGGGGTCCAAATAAGTCCAAATAACGTAATTTAAAACCCCATCAAATCTGTTTCCTGACGCGCTCAAAACGTTCCACAAAAGACTCGCCCGCGGCTTCCGCCAACTCGTTCAACCACCGCCGAATATAACGGATGTCCATTTCCGGGTTTTTGATGAGGACGGATCTTACATCTTCCATGTCACGTGGTCTCCCGGCAAAGACCTTATGGATGACAAGATCTTCAGCTGACGCGAACTTGACCTTGACCCCTTCCATATCCACCAAGCGGGCCCGCCCCATGGCCTGAAGCTCATAAGGAGAAAAGGAGAAGATGAAATCAACACGGATGCCGCTTTCCGGATCTTGACAGGGGAGCACCATCGTTCGAAGGGTAAAATCATTGGCATCTACGAGCGGTTCCAATGGAATGATGCCAACAATATCCAACATCTGATCGATTTTTTCCGTACCGATCCCAAGCGTGATATCGATATCCCGAGTCATCCTGGGTTCCCCATGGAGAAGGACGGCTTGCCCCCCGATAACCATATAGGGGATTCCCTTTTGATCAAGGGCAAGTGCTATTGTCTTCAGGAGTTTTGTGAACATTGAGAATCCGTGCGAGGTGGATATCGTTTTCAATTCCTTCGAGAGGGTCTTTCAGCGGGAACACCCCAAGTGCTTTGGCCTCGCGATAAAGCGCTTCAAACAGCCTGAGATTTTTGAAATAGTCGGGTCGGACGGCCCGGATCCGAGATTTGTTCAGTTCTTCAATGAGGTGCGCATTTCGTATCATGCACCCACCGCCTTTCTAGCGGGAAATTCCTGAAGGGGGAGATCTTTGGCTGTGACGGTTTTCCAGTTTTGAGAACAAGAACCGGAAGCAATCTCTTATCGTATCATATGGTTTCAGACTAGCAATATCCTATTGATTTGTCAATTTGAAATGGCTGATACGGCAACTCCGAGGGCGGGACCGACCGTCAAACATCATCATTAGAATCGCTGCAAAATGGATTTAAATCCTTGACATGGTGCCACGTGAACGATATACTAAAATTTAGTCGCTAGGGGTGGTATAGCTGAGAGCTGGATTAGATTTGAACATCCTGCAACCCTTAGAACCTGAACTGGATAATACCAGCGAAGGGAAGCGGCACGGTCGTAAAAGTTGTTCGATTCGTGTTGGACAGTCTTTCTAAAGCCGCTTTTCTTCTTTTGATGGAAAGTGGTTTTTTTGTGTCGAGCCTGCCAAATGACTTTGCGGCGATCTCCTTTCCCTCTCCTTTACCCAGAACGGGTACAACAGCGACTTGCATCGTTTGGCCAGCCTGAAACAGCAATTTAAACGGATCAAAAGAGAGGTGCTACCATGGCCGGAAATGAAGGTATTGAACCGATCAGCCCTCAAAATCGAAACTTGGGGGGAACGGATTTTTTTCTGCTTTGGGCCGGAGCCGCCGTATCTTTGGCTGAGATCTGGGCCGGCGGGCTTCTGGTCCCCATGGGACTTGCGGCCGGTTTCCTGGTGATTCTTCTGGGGCACCTCATCGGCAACACGCCCATGGCCTTGGGCGGCATTATCGGTAGCAGATCCGGTCTGCCCACCATGGTGGCCGTGAGACCTTCATTCGGGATACGGGGCTCCTACTTTGCAACCATTTTAAACCTTGTGCAATTGGTCGGGTGGACCGGCGTGATGTTGTGGATCGGCGGACAAGCGGCCAATGCGGTTTGGCCCATGCCCGTTTTCGGTTTTCGGGGCTGGGCCCTCCTCGCCGGGATTGCAACTACGCTGTGGGCCCTGTTGGGACGGCGGCACTGGAAATGGATTCAACGAATCGCCGTGACCGCCCTCATATGCCTCTGCTGCATTATGACATGGGTGGTGCTTCGTGAGTACGGAATCGGCCGTCTCCTGAAGCTGCCCGTAAAGGGAGGGATGCCCTTTATGGTGGGGTTGGACCTGGTGATTGCCATGCCTATCAGCTGGTTGCCCCTTGTCTGTGACTATTCCCGCTACAGCAAAGGGACAAAAACCGCGTTCTGGGGAACATGGACGGGCTATTTTCTTTTTAGTTCGTGGATGTACGCCATCGGCCTGGCCGCGGCACTGGCCACCCAGTCCCCGACGCCGGACAGCATGGTCGTGCAACTGATGGTGGGATTCGGACTGGCGGTGCCGGCCATGATCATCGTTCTCTTTTCAACCTTTACCACCACCTTTCTGGACATCTATTCAACGGCGGTATCGGCCCTTAACATGTGGCCGAATTTGGGTGAGCGGCGGGGCGTTCTTGCCTGCGGCGTGCTGGGAACGGTACTGGCACTCATATTTCCGGCCACGGCCTATGAGGGATTTCTGCTGTTCATCGGGTCCGTCTTCTGCCCGCTTTTCGGAGTGGTTCTGGCGGACTATTTCTTTCTGAAAAAAGGGCGATATTTTGATGGAAGCCCGAAAGTCCAAAAAACCTACTGGTATGTCGGGGGATTCAATCCATGGGCTTTTGTGGCCTGGGCTCTGGGTTTTGGGTTTTACCACTATCTTCAACGAGAGACGACCTGGGGTTCTTCCATTCCAAGTATGGTTGCCGGGGGAATACTCTATTTGATCCTAATGGGGCTTTTTCACCGGCAACCTGATTAGTACCCTATTTCCAAAAACTCTGTAACAAAAAGCGAGAAAATTTCTAGCTTAACAACCATGTCGCTGATTTTACAAAGAATCCAGAAGTCAGAATTCAGGAGTCAGAATAGAATGATGGTGCTTCTTTTATTCTGAATTCTGACTCCTGACGCCTGTATTCTTCAGTTGCGGGCGTAGCCCGCGTTAGCATAAAGGAGGTATCTTAGTGAAAACAAAACAAGTGGCTCTTGCCGTGATTCTGGTGGCCTTTTCGGTTGCGTTATCTCCCATCTTCATTCCCGTGGGCATCGCCAAATGCTTTCCGGCACAGCACATGGTAAATGTTTTGGCCGGTGTCATGCTGGGTCCCCTCTATGCGGTGATCATTGCCATGGTTGCCGGCATCCTTCGTAACATCCTTGGATTGGGCACCTTGCTCGCCTTTCCGGGGGGAATGATCGGGGCACTTCTGGCGGGCCTCGCGTACAAAGCTTTTAAAAATATCTATTGGGCCGCCGCCGGCGAGGTTGTGGGGACCGGACTCCTGGGAGCACTGGCCAGCGCCTGGATCGTGGCGCCCGTATTCATGGGCAAATCCATGGCCATGACCACATTGGTCATCGCTTTCAGTATCAGTACCTTGGGCGGATCGATCTTGGGCATATTGGCCCTTAAACTGCTAAGAAAGGCCGGACTCTGGAAACCGTAATAGAGCTTTCAAATATCCGCTACAGTTATCCGGACACATCCGGCGAAGAAGTCCTGAAAGGGGTTGATCTTACGGTGCGGGCAGGCGAATACCTGCTTCTGTGCGGCGGCAGCGGGTCGGGAAAATCGACCCTCGCATACCTTTTGAACGGTCTGATTCCTCATTTTTTTGACGGTACCTTAAGCGGTCAGGTGAAGATCCAGGGGCGGGACACGAAGACCTCCAGCGTGGAAGAGCTCTTCCAAACGGTGGGTCTCGTATTCCAAAACACGGATGCTCAGCTCTTCAACAGCACTGTTGAAAATGAGATTGCCTATGGACTGGAAAGCCTGGGACAAGATGTCTTAAAGATCGAAAATGAAATCATAAAGGCAGCGGAGGAGGTGGGTATAAGACACCTGCTCGGTCGCTCTCCAAATTCCCTGTCCGGCGGCGAAAAGCGCCTGGTGGCCATCGCCTCGGTCCTCTGCCTGTCACCCCCCGTACTGATACTGGATGAACCCCTAGCCCATCTGGACTGGCAGGGGGCGAAGCGGGTACGGAAAGTGCTTCGCCGCCTAAACAGCCGGGGCATCACGGTGGTGGTCATTGAGCAGCGGGTAAAGGCTGGGCTTAAAGATGTCAGTCGGTGTGTGATTCTGGACCGGGGAAAATTGTGCTTTGACGGGAAACCGGAGGCCGCGGAACCGGTTCTGCTGGCGCAACATCTGGTGCCACGCTATCCTTCAAGGAATACCGGGCCCAAAACGGCGAATGATCCGGAGCCTGAAATCCTGCTTCAGGTAAATGACCTTCATTATGAAACCGACCATCAGCCGATTCTTGAACATGTGTCTCTGAACGTTCGGTGTGGTGAGATCCTTGCCATCGTTGGGGCCAACGGTTCGGGCAAGACGACCCTGGTACGGCATTTCAACGGCCTGCTTCGCCCTAAGAAAGGAAGCGTGTTCATTAAAGGTGAAGAGATTGGCAGAAACAGTCCATCGCGCATGGCCGGCAGAATCGGCATATCCTTTCAAAACCCCAACGATCAGTTCTTCAAGAACTCCGTGGCCGATGAACTGAAGATCGGGCTGAAACTCTCCCCCAACAGGCGTGACGCCGATTATAAGGAGCTGTGCGATCTTTTTCATCTTCACCCGCTCCTGGATCGGTCCCCCTACCGACTCAGCGAAGGGCAGAAAAAGCGGGTGTCCGTCGCGTCTATCCTGGCCATGGGGCCTGAGTTGCTGGTTCTTGACGAGCCAACGGTGGGGCAGGACGGACGGTTCCTCGAAACTCTGGGGGAACTCCTTCTCCATTTATCCCGGAAGGGCGTCACCATCGTGGTGGTCACCCATGATCTGGAATTTGCATCTGCCATATCGGGAAAATGGGTGGTCGTACAAAGGGGCCGGGTGGCGGCCGTGGGGGAGCCGGATAGACTGATGGCCGATGAATCACTGATTGGGACGGGTGCCATTCATGCAGTTGGATGCGAAACGAGCCGATTGTAAGATTAGAGACGTCACGAAAGTGGCGGTTAGAAAGCCAAAATCCAAGTGGCACCTGGATCCGAGAACACGGCTTTTTCTGGGTGCCATGGGGGTGAGCGCCATTCTCATGACAGGAGAGATTCTGCTTCTGACAGGAGCGCTGGTGCTTCTTTTGACGGGCCTTCTCCTGGCCGGAAAGGCCGGGGACTGGCTTCATACCCTTAAAATGCTGCTGCCGCTGGTGGGGCTGGTCTTTGCTATTTCCATCATTTCTTTTGACACCAAAACGGCCCTTATGCTTGCTCTTAGGCTTTTTGATCTTCTGACCCTTTCCTTCTTCCTCTTTCACGGCCTGGACCCGGAAGATCTGGGACAGAGTTTGCGGCAGTCGGGTGTTCCCTATGCCTTCTGTTTTATTCTGACGACCTCGCTCCGTTATGTTCCCTTCATGGGATTGAGAATCCGTCGGATCATGGACGCCCAACGTTCCAGAGGTATTGATTTGAGACCCAGGATTCGAAACATTCCCAATTTTTTGGCACTGCTCATGCCGCTTCTGGTTCAGTCTTTTGTTTTGGCGGAACAACTGGCCATGGCCATGGAATCGAGAGGATTCGCCCGGAAAGAGAGAACAAAACGGCGTGTTTACCGCATTTCATTGGGGGAATACTTGGGGATGGGGGTTGCGCTGGGGCTTATAGTGGTATATGGGATATGGTTGTGGAGGTGATTCATGAAGAAGATATTGACCATCGCAGGCTCCGATTCCGGTGGCGGAGCAGGCATTCAGGCTGATTTAAAGACCATCACCGTTTTGGGTGGATACGGCATGAGTGCCGTAACGGCGCTCACGGCACAGAACACCCTGGGGGTTCAGGGGGTTCACCCGGTGCCGATTGACTTCATCGGCCGGCAGATGGATTCGGTCCTTTCAGACTACGGGGCCGATGGCGCCAAGACGGGGATGCTGGCCACACCGGATGTTGTGGAAGTGGTTGCGGAACGGCTGAAAAAATACAAGGTGGCCCCTCTGGTGGTTGATCCGGTCATGGTGGCCAAGGGAGGGGATGTCCTTTTGGACCGCGAGGCCAGAATCAGTCTCAAAGAAGTTCTCCTGCCCCTGGCTCATGTGGTGACGCCCAACCTTCCGGAGGCCGCGGATTTGTGCGGCTTTCCGGTAGAAGATCTGACGGCCATGAAAGCGGCGGCTCGGGAGATCCACAGGCTCGGTACGCCCTATGTTCTGATCAAAGGGGGGCACCTGAAGGGGGATGCCGTGGATTTGCTCTTTGACGGAAAAGATTTTAAGACCTATTCGTCGCCGCGCCTCAGCAATCGAAATACCCACGGCACCGGTTGCACGTTTTCGGCTGCCCTGGCCACGCTGCTGGCCCAGGGGTATGAAATGATCACGGCGGTGGAGGAAGCCAAACGGTTCATCTCCCGGGCCATTGCCAAATCCCTTGACTTCGGGGCCGGACACGGTCCCACCAATCACTATGCCCACGTGCTTCAATTGATCGGGGAAGGAGAATAATGACCCATGGCGTTGAATGCAAGTGAGACGGTCAGAGAGAGCTTTCTGGACGACGTTTTTGCATCCACGGATCTTTCCCAAAGGATGCCCAAGTACAAATTCCCCGATGTAGAACACAATCCCCGCCATGTCTATCAGTCGGTGCATGATGAGTTGATGCTGGACGGCAATTCGCGCCAGAACCTGGCCACTTTCTGCTCCACCTGGATTGAGCCGGAGGTCCACCGGCTCATGGATGAGTGCATCGATAAGAACATGATCGACAAAGATGAGTATCCCCAGACAGCGGAGGTTGAGGCGCGCTGTGTGCATATGCTGGCGGACCTCTGGCATTCCCCCGACCCTTCGGGCACCCTTGGATGCTCAACAACGGGGTCCAGCGAAGCGGCCATGCTGGGGGGTATGGCCATGAAATGGCGGTGGCGGGAAAAGATGCGGGCCAAAGGGGGGAGTGCTGACAACCCGAATCTGGTATGCGGTCCGGTGCAGATCTGCTGGCACAAGTTTGCCCGTTACTGGGATGTGGAACTGCGGGAGATACCCATGGAGAACGACCGTCTGATCATGACGCCCGAAGAAGTGATCAAGCGCTGTGATGAGAATACCATGGGTGTGGTGCCGACCCTGGGGGTTACCTTTACCTGTCAATATGAGCCGGTAAAAGCGGTTGCCGATGCCCTGGATCTGTTTCAGGCGGACACGGGCTTGGACATTCCCATTCACGTGGATGGGGCCAGCGGCGGCTTCCTGGCACCGTTCGTGGACCCTGATCTCATATGGGATTTTCGGTTGCCCCGGGTCAGATCCATCAACGCTTCCGGCCACAAGTTCGGCCTTTCGCCCCTGGGAGTCGGATGGGTGATCTGGCGGGAAAAGGAGGATCTGCCCGAGGATTTGGTCTTCCGGGTCAATTATTTGGGCGGCAACATGCCCACATTTGCCCTCAATTTCTCACGTCCGGGGGGTCAGATCGTGGCCCAGTACTACAACTTCATGCGGCTGGGGAGGGAAGGATACCGCAAGATTCACCAGGCCTGCTACCACACGGCCGCTTATCTGGCCGATGAAATCGCCAACATCGGGCCTTTCAACATCATCTACGATGGCCGGGGCGGCATTCCGGCCCTTTGCTGGTCCCTGAAACAGGGAACGGATCCGGGGTTTAATCTCTACGATCTGGCAGACCGGTTGAGAAGCCGTGGATGGCAAGTGCCGGCCTATTCCATGCCGGCCAACAGGGAAGACCTGGTGATACAACGCATTCTGGTGCGCCACGGCGTGAGTCGGGATCTGGGGGATCTGCTTCTGGCGGATATGAAACGCGCGATCCGGTATTTTGAGCTGAATCCGGTCCTTACGTCCCTTACCGAGGAAACCGCCGGCGGTTATAAACATAGCTGATCAGATGTTCTAACAGTGCATTGTCGACAAGAGATACTTCGGTGGAAGAAGGGAGCACGAAGGTGTTTTGTATGAAATATTCATTAAAGAAATGGGTTTGTTTGGCAACGGTTTTTTGGTTGATGGGGGTATCCGCGGGTTGCTCCGACAACGATGCCGATCCGCGAGGCACCGTACAAATCGCGGTTATGACCACCGGCGATCTGGAAAGCCGCATTGTACCGTATGATGTGGCCCGTGGTGACGGCACATTATCCTTGGGCGGACTCGCCCGAATCGCTATGGCGGCGCAATCCGTTCGCGGCATGGTGGACGGCGCTTTGCTCCTCTCCTCAGGGGATGACGTGTTAGGCTCTTTTTACTACATGTTTCAGGGAGAGCCTGAGATGATAGGGATGGATATGGCCGGTTATGAAGTGGTCACCCCGGGAACCCACGAATTCGACTATGGGGTAGGTGTTTACGGAAGGGCGCTAGAGTTTGCCGGGTTTGATGTCATATCCGCCAATCTCATAGTAGAGGACGAGACGGTTTCAAACCGTATCCTTCCCTATGTCATAAAGGAGACCGCCGGTATCCGCATCGGCATTTTCGGTCTGATGGCGCCCGATTTTTCATTATTGTGCAATCCCACGGGCGGGGGTGTTCAGGTGGATTCCGATATTGTCCCCATCGCCCGGCGTATGGTGGCCGAACTCAGAATGAAGCTGTGCGATGTGGTGATCGGCCTGACACACATCGGCCTGTCAAAGGCAAGGGAATTGGCCCGGGGAGTTGATGGCATCCATATGATCGTTGACGGCTATGATCGCGTGTCCCTGTATGAGACCCAAGGGAATACGCTTATCGTCCAGGAGGGTTCGGCCGGCGAATATCTTGGCGTTCTCCAATTTGCATTTCAGAACGGCCGTATCCAAAATCCCGTCTGGAACAGGATCCTGATAGATGCTGAGGTGGGGGAAGACCCCGAGATTCAAGCGCTCATGGAAAGCTACGTGGCCGCATATGAAGAAGGACTCACCCAAATAATCGGGGATTCCCTGGTGGATCTGGATGCACGCGCGGAATTGATTCGCCGGGGTGAAACCAATCTGGGCGACCTCATCGCGGACAGCTGGCTAGAACGATTTCCCCAGGCGGACATGGCCCTTGTTAACAGCGGTTCAATCCGGGGGGATACCTTCTATCCCGCGGGTCCTTTGACCTATCTGACCGTAAACGAAATGTTGCCCTTCCGGGGTGAAATCGTCATGGTTAAGATGACGGGCGCTGATATTCGGCGAATCCTTGAAGTCTCCGCGTCGGCCGTCCGCGTAGAGGGTGATGGATGCGAAGAGGGGGATCGGGCGCCCACAGGGGGATTCATGCAGATCGGCGGGCTCAGAATCACCCTTGATCTCAGAAACCCTTGCTTCTGCGGCCGGTATATCGGAAAAGAGCTTGATGAGATCATCCATGAGGGATCAAGGGTCGCCGACGTTCTGGTCTATCGGGATAATTCGTGGGTTGAACTGGATCCCATGGAGACATACACGGTACTCGTGAACGGTTATATTGCGGATGGCGGTGACGGACAGTATCTTTTTTTGGAAGATGCACAGGAGAAAATCGTCACAACCATGCTCACGACGGATATTCTGTCCGATTTCATCATTCGGCATACGCCCATAGCACCCGAAATCGATGGCAGGATAAATGTGACGGGGATGGATACAAATGCCTGCCGGTGAACCATGCGGTTGGTAAAGTCCCGCGGTTTCGGGGATGTGAAAGCGTACCAGGTGGGGTGGTCTCCCCTTGGCCGCCCCATGATGACGGCGTACTTTTACCTGGTGGATGACCTCATGCTGGACACGGGTTTGGCCCACATGCGCAGGGAGGTATTGGGGATTGCCAAAGAACACCGTGTCAAAAAGGTTGTTTTGACCCATCACCACGAAGACCACAGCGGGAACGCCGCCGCCATCAAAAAGGCTTTGAATGCGGAGATTTACGGCCACCCCCTGACGGTTTCAAAAATGAAATCGGCGTTCGGTATTCTTCCTTACCAGCACCTGGTGTGGGGAAAAGCCGAGCCTCTTCAGATGTCCGATCTGCCGAAAACGGTGGAAACAGCCAATTTCAGGCTCATTCCCATACATACTCCCGGGCACTCCAAAGACCACGTGGTCTATCTTGAACCGAACAGGGGCGTTCTATTTTCGGGTGATCTTTATCTGTCTGACAGAATCAAGTATTTCAGGGCCGATGAAGTGATCAAGGATCAGATCGCATCCCTTGGAAAGCTTCTTCAATTTGATTTTGATATCCTTTTATGCTGCCACTATCCGAGACCCGAAAACGGAAAAGAAAGGATTGCAGAAAAACGCCAATTTTTGGAGGATCTATATGGCGGCATCAGAAGGAACTGGGAAAAAGGGTACGGGGAGGCGCGGATCTTCCGCGAAATGGGGCTCAAAGAGCAGCATTTCATCAAATGGTTCTGTTTTGGAAATGTCAGCATGAAAAATGCCATAACCTCAGCCATCCGGTCCTTCAGAGAAGAGAATTAATCCTTTCCCTTTAGGAGAAACGAATATGCCTCTCAATGAATTGCTTCCGAAAGCGGTTCGGCTTTATCCGGACAGAGAAGCGGTTGTGTGCGGCGGACTGAGGATGACCTATCAAGATTTTGCCGCACGCGTCTGGCAATTGGCCCGGGGTTTGAGCAGCCTGGGGATTGAAAAGGGAGACCGCGTCGCCATCCTCCTCGAAAACAGCCACGAATATCTGGAAACCTATTTTGCCGCGGCCCATCTGGGAATTATCCTGGTCTCCCTGAACTACCGGCTTGCCCCCAAAGAGCTGTCGGAAATATTGAAGGACAGTGGTTCCCGAATGCTCATCGCACAGGGCACGTTTCATGACAAGGCAAAAGGCTTGGCAGGGAGTGCAACGACCCTTGAAAGAATCATCTGGACCCGGGCCGAATCCCATATGCCCGGCGAGAGGGATGCGGCATACGAAGCGCTGTTGAAGGACCATCCGGACCAGCCGCCTCCCTCCCCAGACATATGGGATGATGACGTGGCCCACCTCTATTATACCAGCGGCACCACCGGTCGTCCCAAAGGGGTCATGCTGACCCACAAGAATGTCAAAAGCCATGCCCTCGGCACCATCGCTGAGCTCCAGCTCACCGACCGGGACCATTGGTTTCATGTGGCCCCCCTTTTTCACCTGGCCGATGCCTGGGCCACCTTTGCCATCACCTGGGTGGGGGGAAAACACGTGGTCATGCCTTCCTTTGATGCGGGACAAGTTTGCCGAATGATTCAGGAAGAGAATATCACCCTCAGCAATCTGATCCCCACCATGCTCAACATGATGGTCAATCATCCGGACGTTGGCAGCTTTGATTATTCCAGTTTAAGGGTGATTCTAAGCGGAGGGGCCCCCATCGCACCCGAGACGGTCAGGAAGATTGTGGAGGCCTTTGGCTGTGATTATATCCAGACCTACGGTATGACGGAGACCAGTCCCTATCTCACCCTTTCCATTTTAAAGGATCATTTAAGAGAGCTTTCCGTAAAGGAACAATTCACTTTTAAGGCCAAAACCGGTCGGGAATTCATTGGCGTGAGTCTCCGGGTGGTGGATGAGAACGGCAACGACGTGGCCATGGATGAGAGCCAGGTCGGTGAGATCATCGTAAAAGGGGACACCGTGACGCCGGGATATTGGGGGCTGCCCGATGAGATGGAGAAGGCCATCAAGGACGGATGGCTTTACACCGGGGACCTTGCGGTGATGGATGCCGAACGGTATGTGAACATCGTGGACCGAAAGAAGGACATGATTCTGACCGGCGGGGAGAATGTCTATTCGTCGGAAGTGGAAAATGTGCTGTACACCCACCCCCATGTGCTGGAAGCCGCGGTCATCGGTGTGCCGGATGACCACTGGGGGGAGGCGGTCAAGGCCTGTGTGGTGTTGAAGGCGTCGAAAATGGTCTCTGAGGAAGAGATGATCGCCTACTGCCGAAAGGATCTGGCAGGATATAAGACACCCAAGAGTGTGGATTTCTTAGAGACCCTCCCCAAGACCGGATCCGGCAAGATTTACAAAAAAGGTCTCAGGGATCCCTATCTGAAATGATTTGAGAAATGTCACCGCATGTTCGCCATGGCGCCGCTCGGGTTATTCGGCAACTGCTTATAAAGGGGGCGAGTTTTGTTAAACGTTGAAAACTGGTCTAGCGTGCCAAAGAGAAAGTCAGATCTATCGCAGCAGGAATCCGATGATCACATGGAAACGGAAGAAGTCTTAAGGCAGTCCCGAGAAAGACATCAAACGATCATCGAGAGCATCGAAGAAGGTTATATTGAGGTTGATCTCAAGGGAACGACGGTATTCTGCAATGATTCCTTTTGCCGTATAACCGGGTATCCAAAAGAGGAACTTATTGGCTTGAATTATCGGGACTATATGGATGAAGATATGGCAAAAGTTGTATTTGCCGCTTACAATGAGGCTTATCGTACAGGGGTTCCTAATAAGGGTTTTAACTATGAAATAATAAGAAAAAATGGGAAAAGGAGAATCATTGAGAATTCCATCTCTTTGGTTGAAAACGGCCAGGGTCGCCGAATCGGTTTCCGTAGCGTTGTCCGTGATATTACATATCGAAAAAAAACCGAAGAAGAGCTCGAACGGCATCGCAGCCGGTTGCAGGCCATTTTCAGCAGCGTAAGTGACGCAATCATTACCGTTGATACTGATATGGTGGTGGTTGAAGCAAACAAGGCTTCGGCAGACATATGCGGTTTGGATCACAAAAAAATCACGGGCAAAGTGTTTACTGATTGCTCGACCCAATGTAACAAGAATTGCCGCGAAATTATTGAAAAGGCGTCGAAAAATAAAACCTCCATCAGGGAATACAAGATTGAATGCAACCACAGTCAGCGACCAGAACAGAATGTAATTGTGACAAGCTCACCACTCTTGAGTCGCGATGAAAAGTTCATGGGATCGGTTTTCGTCATAAGGGACATCACCCGGTTGAGTAACCTGGAACGGGAATTGAAAGAGCGGCACCATTTTCAAAAGCTCATTGGCAAAAGCAGCAAAATGCAAGAAATCTATGGGCTTTTGGATAATCTGGCCGATCTGGAAACCACTGTTCTGTTCATCGGTGAGAGCGGAACGGGAAAGTCGCTGGCCGCAAAAGCGCTTCATTACAGTGGAAGCGGCGCTTTGAAACCGTTGGTAACGGTGAATTGCTCTGTTTTGTCCGAGAATCTTCTTGAAAGTGAGCTCTTCGGTCATGTGAAAGGCGCTTTCACGGGTGCCATAAAAGACTCACGGGGCCGCTTCCAGAGCGCCCAAGGGGGGACGATCCTATTGGATGAAATCGGAGATATATCCCCGAGAATTCAGCTCAAACTTTTGAGGGTACTTGAAGAAAGGGAATTTGAGAGGGTGGGAGAATCCATTCCCATAAAGGTGGATGCCCGCGTTTTAGCCTGTACCAACCGGGACTTGAAAGAAAAGGTAAGGCTCGGTGAATTCCGGGAAGACCTTTACTATCGCCTGAAGGTTGTTGAGGTAAAACTGCCGCCTCTTCGCAAGAGGCTTGAGGATATCCCATTGCTTGTCAGGCATTTTTGCAACACATTTAATAAAGGTTTTAACAAAAAGATACAGGGCCTGTCCGATGATACCCTCAAATTGTTCATGAACTACCGCTGGCCCGGGAACGTCCGAGAGTTGGGACACAGTATTGAGCATGCATTTGTTCTTTGCCACGATCCGATCATTTCCCTCGCTCATATACCGGCTGAAATAAAGGAGTATTTCGGCAATCACAAGAAATTGGTTCGGGAAAAGACCGCTGTGGATGGACCGAAAGAAATCCGAACGGTCCTTGAAAAAACGGATTGGAACAAGGCAAAAACCGCACGCATCCTGGGAATAGATCGAAGCACCCTTTACAGAAAAATGCGCAAGTACGGCATCTCCAAATCGGCCGAAGAAGTATAGCATGCAACAGGAATGTTGCGCAACATAGTTGTGGTATGCCACACTTATCCGCTGTCTGCCAAGAAACCCTTGATTCCTCTTTTTGACTTAACCGGTTTTGAATATTAGGAAAATGCTGTTCCCCCGTCCGACCTTTCCCTTTGGCGCACATCTTGCTTAGATCTATATGCCAACAAAGTTGACCGGATTTACCAAAAACGCTTGAATACAGGGAACGCAGACCGGGTCAGCCTTGTCACTGGGGAAAATCAAAAAGTATTCAGTTGTGGATCCAGGCCGTTTTTATCTGATTTTGACCTCATTATCAATATGTTAGCATTTTAAATAGCAAGGGAGAAATGATGGACTTTCAATTATCAGAAGAGCAACGAATGCTTCGGGATATGGTCAGGAAAATCAGTGCAAATGAGTTTGCTCCGAGGGCTGCTGAAATTGACGACAAAGAAGAATTTCCCTGGGAAAACAAGAAAATACTTGAAGAAAACGGCCTTCTTGGCATTCAGATACCCGAGGAATACGGAGGCGCTGGGGCGGGTATGGTCAGCCTCGGCATTGTTGTTGAAGAGGTGGCCCGGGTTTGCGCGTCAACCTCAGCGATTCTCACAACGCAGGCCCTTGCAACAGATCCCGTGCTTTTGGGAGGAAGCCATGAGCAAAAAATGAAATGGTTAAGGCCAATGGCCGAAGGCTCGGTTCTGGGTGCTTGCGCCATTACGGAACCGGGGGCTGGTTCGGATGTGACCGGTATGAGGACCGTTGCCGTACCCAAGAACAGCGGATACGTCATCAATGGGACGAAAATATTCATTACGGATGGTGGGGTATCGGACATTATCACGGTGTTGGCCTATACGGATAAAGCCAAGATGCACAGAGGGATCAGTATGTTTCTGCTCACAAAAGATACTCCGGGGTTTCTTGTGGGCAAAGAAGAAAAAAAAATGGGCATTCGGGGCTCCGACACCAGAGAACTGGTTTTTGAAGAGTGCTATGTCCCCGAGGAGAATATGATTGGAACACCGGGCGACGGTTTCAAAATCCTGATGAAAACCTTCAATTACACCCGTCCAGCGGTGGGAGCCCAAGCCCTGGGTATAGCGCAGGGCGCCATGGACGCGGTTATCAATTACTGTAAAGAGAGAACGCAGTTTGGAAAGCCGATTTCAGAATTTCAGGGCATCCAGTGGATGATTGCGGAAATGGCCATGAAGGTTGAAATGGCCAGAACCATGATTTACAGGGTTTGTGCAACAATTGATAATGAGCCGGATTCAAAAGACATACCACGGTTGGCTTCCATGGCCAAATGGTTTGCATCGGATACGGCGATGCAGGTTACCACCGATGCGGTCCAGCTTTTTGGCGGTTATGGGTATTCAAGGGAGTACCCGGTCGAACGGATGATGCGGGACGCCAAGATTACCCAGATTTATGAGGGAACAAATCAGGTGCAGCGGATTATTATCGCCAACCAGATCTTGAGATGAAAAGGGGAAATGAAATGTACAAAGACATCGTCATCGTAAGTGCCGCAAGAACACCCTTTGGTCGATACTGTGGGTCTTTGAAAGAGTATGATTACTTTGATCTCGGGGCGCTGCCCATGAAAGCGGTTCTGGACAGGGTCCAATTAACCGGAGACCAGGTAGATGAGGTTTATTGGGGTGTTGGCGATACCTCTGTGTGTAAAGATGTTTACACTTCGGTGGCCGCACGTCAAACCCTGCTCAAAGCGGGACTTCCTCCCGAAACCCCCTCTGTTTCCATTGACAAAGCCTGTGTGTCAGCCATGTCCGCGATCCATTACGGCTGTCGCGCCATGGTTGCGGGGGAGATTCGATCCGCCATCGGGGGCGGCGCCACTTCCTTCAGCCAGGAGCCGTTAATTGTCAGGGGGCTTCGTTGGAAAGGCTTTCGTATAGGGGATGTGAAAATGGAAGATCCTCTTTTCGCCCTTGGATATAAAGACTTTAATCCGGTGTCAGTTGACACCGACAATGTGGCCATGGAATATGGCGTTTCAAGGGAAGAGCAGGATGAATGGGCCCTAAGGAGTCATGAGAATTACGGCAAGGCATGGGAGGCGGGCAAGTTCAAGGAAGAAATGATGACCTTGGAGATCCCCCAGAAAAAAGGGGAACCCGTCATCCTTGATATTGACGAGCAGTACCGCAAAGATGCCAGCATGGAAAGGCTTGCGTCGCTTCCCGGTATATACGGCTGCAAAGGGGTCACCGCTGGAAATGCTCCCGGACTAAACGATGGGGCGACCGCGGTTCTGTTTATGACAAGGTCCAAAGCCGATGAACTGGGGATGGAGCCTTTGGCCGAAATCGTGGCGATGACGTCCATCGCCATCAGCCCGCACCTCATGCCCGAAGGACCCGCCTACGCCGCAATGAAGGCCATTGAAAGGGGAGGCGTAAGTCTTGATGATGTCAATTTTGTGGAAATCAATGAGGCATTTGCCGCCGTCCCGCTGGTGAGTACCCTCTTGATGGCCGGTAAAGACAAAGAAAAGGCAAAGGTGTTGCGTGGAAAGACAAACATCAATGGATCCGCCATCTCAGTCGGTCATCCGAATACGGCGAGCGGGGCTCGCCTTATTATGAACCTGATGTATGAACTGCGACGCCGGGGGGGAGGATATGCGCTAGGTTCGATTTGCGGCGGGTTGGCCCAGGCAGATGCTTGCCTTATCAAAGTGTAGGATTTGAGCATAAAAAGCCTCTCTATCGCGATCGCTTAGGGTAACCTTTCTGATATTGCCGGTTTTCTCGCCAGGGCTCTTCCATGCGTAATGTATGGTTTTTGAATTGAGGTGTCGATTATGAGGCTACCCAGATTTGAACATGTGCACCCCTCCTCGCAAGAAGAGGCCGCTCGCTTTTTAAAGAAGTATGGCGATCAAGCCCGGTTGGTGGCAGGTGGCACCGATCTTTATCCACGGATGAAATACGGCTTGGCCTTCCCCGAGGTGCTCATCAGCCTGAAAAGGCTGTCCGCAACGCCGCCTTCTATGGATTCCAAGGGAAATTTGCGTGTTGACGCTCTATTGCCTCTTGCGGATTTGGCCGGATCCCAGACGGTCTTAAAAGAAGCCCCTTTACTGTCGGAAGCCGCCTTAAGCGTCGCGTCAAATCAGATCCGCCACATGGGAACCTTGGGCGGGAATCTTTGCCAGGAGAGTCGCTGTTTCTACTACAATCAAACCCATGAATTTCAATTCATCGAACCCTGCTTCAAAAGGAATGGAGATCAATGCTATCTGATCCCCAAGGGCAAGAAATGCTGGGCCGTATTTTCTTCGGATACGGCGCCCGCCTTGATATCTTTAGGGGCCTCTGCCGTCGTTCTGGGCGCAAATGGGAAACGTCGGCTGCCAATTGAAAACCTATACACCGGTGATTCGCTCAAACCGCTTGCAATCTCCGGCCATGAAATCCTAACGGAGATCAGCATTCCCAATGCCGAATCTTTAAGGGGAAGCGCCTTTATCAAATTCACCTTGCGGGGCGGAATGGAATATGCCGCCTTTAGTGTCGCCGTAGTCCTGGATATGGAAAATGACGGTACCCTGTGCCGCGGGGCCCGTATTACCGTTGGGTCTGCGGGGGCCGGCCCCATACGGGCCAGAAAGGGAGAAGAGGCCATGGCCGGGCAGCGTCTTTCAATGAACCTCTTCCGGGAGACAGCACAATTGGTGGCCTCTGAAACCCGCCCATTTCCCCATCATGGATATTCCACTGCCTATCTGAGGACCGGTTTAGCGGCGGAGACGCGCCGTGCCCTTTCCCTGGCTTCTCAAAAAACCACTCGAAATCCAGTGAATCCCAATCAATCATAAGGAGACATTCCGTGAAAAAGATCATCGAACTTTTTGTGAATGGCGAACCTGTTGAAGTTGCAGTGGAACCCCGGGAAACACTGGTAGAAGTGCTGAGGGATCACATGGGCTTGACGGGTACCAAGGAAGGCTGTGGAACCGGTGAGTGCGGTTCCTGCACGGTATTGGTGGAAGGTAGACCCATTTTATCCTGCCTCATTCCGGCTGTGGAGTGCCATAAACAGAATATCGTCACGATTGAGGGCATTGGGAAGGAGAACCGCCTTTCACCGGTTCAACAGGCTTTTGTGGATTGTGGTGCCATTCAGTGCGGTTTCTGCACGCCGGGTATGGTCTTGTCGTCCGAGGTCTTGTTGAAGGAAAATCCGAAACCGGAGGAGACGGATATTTATAAAGCACTTGAAGGTAACTTGTGCCGCTGCACCGGTTATAATAAAATCATTGAAGCCGTTCATTTGGCGTCAAAACAGATGATTGCCGAAGAAGAGTGAGGGGACTTGGATGTGGAAAACAAACTAGACTACGTGGGAAAACGAATTCCCCGCAAGGATGGACCCGCGAAAGTGACCGGGCGCGCCAAATATACGGTGGACGTTCAACTGCCCGGTATGCTGGTGGGTCGGATCCTGCGCAGCCCTCATCCCCATGCCAAGATTCTTAACATCGATGTTACAAAGGCCCAAGGTTTGGCGGGCGTCAAAGCGGTCATTACGGCCGGCGACACCAACGGTGTAAAGCATGCGTTTGTGGATACCCCCAGATATCCCGCTGACGAACCGACCATCGCAAAAGATCGTGTGCTCTTTGTTGGAGAGGCGGTGGCAGCGGTGGCGGCCACCAATGCAGATGTTGCCAAGGAGGCCCTTGGCCTGATCCAGGTGGATTACGAGCCCCTGCCCGCGGTCTTTGATGTCGAAGAAGCCATGCAACCCGGCGCCCCGGAAGTCAATCCCAGCCATCCGAAAGTCAAGGAGCCTTTCACAAACATTGCGGGAAAAACAGAATCCGGCTGGGGTGATATCGACGCCGGTTTTGCACAGGCGGACCATGTGCGGGAAGACCGGTTTGAAAGCCATTTGAGAACCCATGGGTATCTGGAACCTCAGGCAACGGTCGCCAGCTACGAACCGGGAGGAAAACTGGATGTATGGACTTCTTCGCAGGGGCCGTTCTTTAAACGGGCCAAACTGGCCCAGACCCTGGGGCTGCCCTTTTCTCGCGTGCGTGTCCATAAGGCTTATGTGGGCGGGGGCTTCGGCGGAAAGATCGACCTTTTCTACCACGAATTCTGCGCGGCCCTGCTGTCAATGAAGACCGGACGGCCAGTTAAAATAGAGGCCTCCAGAGAGGATATTTTTACGGCTTACCGGCATGGTGAACCCCTCATCATGGAGATCAAAACCGGCGTGAAAAAGGACGGGACCCTGGTTGCCCAGCAGTTCCGGATTATCAACAAGAGCGGCGCATATCGGGGTACGGGAGTGGTCGTCATCTTTCTGGCATGGGGGTTTATCATTGGCGCCTACCGCGTACCCAATTTCAAGTATGAAGGGTATGCCGTTTACACCAACAATCCGCCACGAACGGCCCAGCGGGGTCATGGTTGTCCGCAGGTGCGTTTTGCCGTGGAATCCCAGCTTGACATGATTGCGGAGGATCTCGGCATAGATCCCGTGGAGATCCGGCTCAAAAATGCCCGTCAACCGGGCGAGATACTGCCCAACGGCGATAATGTGTATAATTGCGGGCTGACCGAGTGCATCGAAAAGGCAGCGGACCATACGGAATTTAGAAAGAAACACGGCCTGAGCCGATCGGTTTCTTCTCCAAACGGTGCCATTCGCCGCGGCATCGGCATGGGGGTCAGTGCCTACATCACCGGTTCCCTCATATACCCGAACAGTTCTTCAACAGTGGTTAAGATGAATGACGACGGTACGGTTACGCTGCTCACGGGGGCCCTGGATATTGGACAGGGGGCGGAGACCATTCTGTGTCAGATTGTGGCCGAAGAGCTGAAACTCCCTATGGAGGATATTGAGATCATCGCCGCGGATACGGAAACAACCCCGGTTGACATCGGATCTTGGATTAGCGGTAACGCTTTTGTCACCGGTAATGCCGTGCGTGTGGCAAGTACCAAAGTCCGTGAAAAACTTCTGAGTATTGCAGCGGAAGTGCTGGAAGCTTCTTTGAAGGATCTGGTTTTGAAGGACAAGCAGGTCTATGTGGCTGGTTCTCCCAGTCGCAAACTGACCTATCAACAGCTGGTATCATTGAGCATTCAGAAACGGGATGGTGACCCAATTGTTGCTGAAGGACATTGGCGTACGGTCCGTGGGGAGCCCTATCATCCCAGTCTGGCCACCACAAAGGGCCGCTGGAGCGACAGCTATGCCTTTGGTGCGCAAGTGGCGGAAGTGGAGGTGGACATTGAAACAGGAAAGGCCCGTCTGGTGCGTGCCGTCACGGTACACGACTGTGGCTTTCCCATCAATCCAACCCTGGTGGAAGGTCAGATGGATGGGCAGGTTTCCATGGCCTTGGGTCACGCTTTCATGGAAGAAGTGCTCATGAAAGAAGGCCGGACCCTGAATCCCAGTTGGCTGGACTATCGGATGCCCACCATTCACAATACCGCAAAATCAGAAGTCATCGATGTGATCACCGAGCGCTATGAAATCGGCCGTCCATATCGCACCAAGGAGGTTGGAGAAGGCTATGTGTCGGGAATTCTTGCCGCCATCGCCAATGCCGTTTATGATGCCGTGGGGGTAAGGCTTTATACCACCCCTTTCACGCCTGAAAGGATTCTGAAAGGTTTGGGCCGAATCAAATAGGCCCTCTTTTGTGGCAAGGGGACACCCTATCGACTGCGGAACGCGGGGTAAATCACAACACGGGAACAGGAAAAGGGGGAGATTATGAAAGATGATCCGGATAGTTTTATCGTCACCGAGAAAATATCCCTTGAAGTACCTGACCAATACTTGGGCTTAATCACTCTCAATCGGCCTAAAGAGATGAATCCATTGAATTGGGCCATGGTGAAGGCGTTAAAATCCGTTCTTGACGATTTTCTAAGCAGTAAAGAGATCCGCGTCATTGCCTTTACCGGAGCGGGAAAAGCGTTCAGTGCCGGCGGCGATTTGAAAGCGTACCAGGCCCTTTACAGAGACGAGGAAGCATTTAGAGGTTTCTTACAGGCGTTTCGTTCTTTGAATGATTCAATTGGTTCGGCCAATAAACCCGTCATTGCGCTTGTTAATGGATACTGCGTCGCCGGGGGGCTGGAATTAATGCTGGCGTGTGATTTTGCATATGCCGGCCAATCCGCCAAAATCGGGGATGGGCATGCGAATTTTGGTCAGGTAGGGGGAGCGGGGAGTAATGTGCGCTTGCCCCGGTGGATTATTCCTCCAAAGGCCCGTGAACTTCTTTTTACCGGCAAACTGTTGGGCGCGGATGAAGCCTGTGAGTGGGGTCTTGTCAATAAAGTGGTGCCCGATGACCGGCTAATGGATGCAGGATTGGAATTCGCCAATATGGTGGGTACCAAGAGCCCCTTAGGCATGAGTCTTATCAAAGAAGTTTGCAACAAAGGACTGGACATGCGTTTAGAGGACGCCCTTCAACTGGAGATTGAAAAGGTTGTGCATTATTGCACCCACAATCATGACAGTTATGAGGGATTGCTTGCATTTTCAGAGAAACGGAAGCCCAAATTTGAAGGGAGATGAGATAGATGAAAAAAATCAAAGGCGCTATCGTAGGGGTTGGGTTTACCGAGTACTCATTGGATTCCGGACGTAGCGTTCTGTCGCTCGCTGTGGAAGCCTGCCAGCGTGCCATGGATGATGCGGGGTTGGCGCCTCAGGATGTTGACGGCATTCTGGAATTCAATGTGGGGGATTCCGTGCCCACAGAATCCGTCGCCGCCGGCTTGAGCCTTCCGGAAATCAATTATGCGTTTGATTGGTATGGCGGCGGGTTTGCCCCTTGCGCATTGATTGAAACCGCCTGTATGGCCATTGCGTCCGGACGGTGTAAGGCAGTCCTGATTTATCGCGCCATGAATGGACGTTCCGGTTTTCGTCTTGGCGGCGGTACGGGGGGAGAGGCTTTTCGCGCCAAATGGGCGGGCCAGTACCGGGTACCTTACGGCTGGCTCAGTTTCGGTCAGAATATGGCCATGTGGTGTCGGCGCCATATGGAGGAATTCGGCACAAAACAGGAAGATTTGGCAGCGATTGCCATTTCCCAACGGGAAAATGCGCTGCAAAACGAAAGGGCCATCCAGAAGAAACCCATGACCCTCGACGATTACATGTCTTCACGGGTTATTGTGGAACCGTTTCATTTATACGATATGTCACTTGAATCGGACGGCGCTTGTGCAGTGCTCGTTACCTCCCACGAAAAAGCAAAAGATTGTAACAAGAAACCCGTATACGTGAAAGCTTGCGCATTTTTGGGTCGCGCCACAGTGGGGGACCCGCTGTGGGCGGATAGTTTTCTTTGGCCTGATTTGACGGAGAACTATACCAAGATTATCGCCCCAAAAATGTATCGAGAGGCGGGTATCGGACCGGAAGACGTGGACATCGCCGAAATCTATGATTGCTTTACTTACACCGTGTTGATGGGTTTGGAGGGTTTGGGCTTTTGTAAAAAAGGTGAAGGGGGACCCCTGGCGTCTTCCGGTGCCATCGGGCTCCACGGCACCATTCCAACCAATACCCACGGCGGCATGCTGAGTGAAGCTTACGTACATGGAATGAATGTTATTGCCGAAGCTGTGATGCAGCTTCGGGGGGAAGGGGGCGCCAGGCAGGTTTCGGACGCTGAAGTAGCCGTCGTGACGTCGGGGGCGACAACCATTGGCAGCGGATGCATCTTAACAGTTTGATGAAGGAGGTCAGCATTGGACAGATATATTATCCACCCGGAAATTGACCAAGACAGTGCACCCTATTGGAAATCCTTGAGCGAACATGCCGCGAAAATGCAGAAATGCGAGAGTTGCGGGCAATTCAGGTTTCCCCCGTCTCCCACATGTTACCATTGCGGCAAAGCGGGCGGAGACTGGGAAACGATTTCCGGAACGGGGAAGGTTTACAGCTGGATTGTCGTTCATCATCCGGTTGACAAAAGGTTGGCGAACGAGGTGCCCTTTGTTGTCGCCATGGTTGAATTAAGTGAGGGCCCGCGTGTTGTTGGAAGACTCATCGGATGTGGTAACGATGAAATCAGAGCGGGTCTTTCGGTCAGAGCCGTGTATGACAGCATTGATAATGAACTCACTTTATTGAATTTCGAGGTGGACACATCACAAAAGGTCTGAGGGCATGGGCACTTATTTTTCATTTGGGATCAAGACAAAATCCTTATGGAGTTATGTTTCAACGCATCGATTTTGCGTGAAAAGGAGGCGGTAAAATGGGGCTCAAGACACCGGATGAATTTAGAGAAAGCTTGAGAGACGGACGCGTGGTTTATATAGACGGAGAAAGCGTGAACGATGTAACCACCCATCCCAAACTCAAAGTTGCCGTTGAGACGGCGGCATTCGACTACGTGATGGCGGAAATGCCGGAATACAGAGACTTGGCGGTGGTGAAGGACGAAAAAACAGGTGAAGAATACAGCCGATATTTTTTCCGACCCAGGACCAGCCAAGATTTGCTTAAACGTCACGAACTCATGTTAACGGCATCCCGTTTAAACTACACCACCACCCCATTTGCCAGAGAAATGATCGACGCTTTTAATGGGTGCGTGGTGACGGCCCATGCCATGGGAAATAAGGATTACATTGAACGAACAGATGCCTTTTTGGCGCATTTAAAGAAGAACGATCTCAGTCTGGCAGGTGCCATCACCGATGTGAAAGGTGACAGGAGCTTGCGAGCTTCAGATCCCAAACAAAGGCACGGCGATTATTACCTCAGAGTGATTGACAAAAATAAGGACGGGATCGTCGTTCGAGGTGCAAAGGTCCATATTACGGCGGCCCCCTATGTGAATGAGTTCATTGTAATGCCTTGTCGAAATATGACTGAAGCAGATAAAGACTATGCCGTCGCTTTTGCAACACCTGCCAATGCCAAAGGCATCAAAATGGTGGCCCATCCTTTTGATTGGCATCGGGGACCCGCCGATTTTCCCATTGACGTTCCGGTAAGGAGTCATACGGATGCGCTTGTTGTTTTTGATGATGTATTTGTCCCATGGGAGCGGGTGTTTCTTTGTGGAGAGTGGAAACATGCGGCAAGCACAGTTTACAATTTTGCTTACCTTCACCGTCATACGGCTGTCACCTATCACATCGCTTGGGTCGAGCTCATCGTCGGTTTGGCAACAGCCATTTCCGAATATAACGGCATCAGCAAAGCGCCCAATGTGAGGGATCAGATGACGGAATTGATATGCTATCTTAACACCATGAAATCCCTTGCCAGGGCATCTTGCATGGATAATGTGGTGCACTCCGGTTTGGCAATTCCAAATCCGGTGACCGCCAACGCCGCCAAGTATTACTATGCCAACAATTATCATATGGTTACAAAGATCGTGGAGGACCTTTGCGGCGGATTATTGACCACGGCGCCCACTTATGCTGACTGGCAGGACAGTGAAATTGGTGGGTTTATGGACAAATATCTGGGAGGAACGGCAGATGCGCCGGCCGAAGCAAGGCTCAGGGTGCTTCAGGCATTGCGGCACTACCCGTGTTTGGGCATGGAGTTGGATGTGAACAATATCCATGCGGAAGGATCTCTCATGGCCGCGCGACTTGCCATCTATTCCGAAGCCAGAAAAGACCTGGCCCTTTATAAAGAACTGGCTGAAATTCTTGCCGGCGTTAAACGGGTGAGTTGGGAAGAATACGTGCAACTGTGCGAAGCGCTATCAAAAATTGGCAAGGGCGATCGTCAGGATTAGGGGAAAAGGAGGGAGAAGGTGGGCTACCAGTATCTGTTATTTGGCAAAGAGGGAGGTGTTGGCACGGTTACCGTCAATCGGCCGGAAGTCTTGAATGCCTTGAGTCAATCCGTTTACGCTGAATTGTATCGGTTATTTAGGGAAATTGAAGAAGACGACGAGGTAAACGTGGTGATCCTCACCGGCAGCGGCGAAAAGGCGTTTGTGGCAGGTGCGGATATCGCATTCATGCAACCGCTGAACAGCACGGATATGAGAGGTTTTATAGATGCTGCCAGGAAGGCTTTTGACCAGGTCTGTTCCTTAAAAAAGCCGGTGATCGCCGCCATAAACGGTTTTGCTTTGGGCGGAGGGTGTGAACTGGCAATGTGCTGTGATTTGAGAATCGCATCGGAAACCGCAAAATTCGGCCAACCGGAAATTGCCCTCGGCATTATTCCGGGCGGTGGTGGCACGCAAAGACTGACCCGCTTGATCGGAGAGACCCGGGCAAAAGAGCTGATATTCACAGGAGATATCATTGATGCGCATACCGCTTACGAATTCGGCCTGATCAACAGAATCGTTCCGCCCGGTGATTTAATGGCTGAAGCAACTGCATTGGCACGGAAGATGGTGAACAAGAGTGGTGTCATCCTCTCATTCGCAAAGAAGGCCATCAACAGCGCCATGAATGTGGATCTGGCTTCAGGTTTGGATCTGGAGGCGGAATACTTCGCCCTTTGTTTTGCCACAAAAGATCAAAAAGAGGGGATGTCGGCCTTTTTGGAAAAGCGGAAGCCGGTCTTTAAGGGATGTTAGACAACAATTGTTGGATGGGAGGAGGAACAACATATGGAAAATATGGAAAAAGTGGGTGTTGTGGGTGCGGGAATGATGGGGGCTGAAATTGCACTCTGCTTTGCGGCTTCCGGTTCTGAAGTGGTTATGAAGGAGACATCGTTCGAGTTGGCTCAGAAAGGTAAAGATCGCCTCGGCGGCGTGCTGGATAGGGCCATTAAGAAAGGGGCTTTCAAGGGAGAGGATAAAGATTCCACCCTTTCCCGCATCACGCCGACGGATGCCTTTGATGCTTTTGCCGATGTAGACCTGGTAATAGAAGCTATTTTTGAAAATGTTGACATCAAAAAGGAGGTTTTTGCCGAGCTTGACAATATCTGCAAACCTGAATGCGTCTTCGCGTCAAACACTTCCAGTATTCCCATAACGCTCCTGGCAACTTCCGTAAAGAAGGAGAGGATTGAACAGTTCATTGGGGCCCATTTTTTCTCGCCCGCTTTTGTCATGAAACTGGTGGAAGTCATCCCCGGTGTGGAAACCAAGGAAGAAGTCGTCCTGTTCATGATGGAGTGTTGCCGCACCATTAATAAAGTGCCCATTCGGGTAAAGGATGTAACCGGCTTTGCCGTTAATAGAATTCTTCATGCCATGTGGATCGAGGCCTACAGACTCCTGGAAGAGGGAGTGGCCACCCCCGAAGATATCGACACCGCCTGTAAGCTCGGGTTGGGGCACCCCATCGGGCCCTTCGCCCTAATGGACCTTACGAGTAACGATTTAAATCTTAAAGTGGGCGAAGTGTTGTACGACACATACGGTGAACGATTCAGACCGAGGCCAATCTTGAGACAAAAAGTCTATGCAAACCATCTGGGCCGTAAGACCGGCCGGGGTTGGTACAAGTATTAGACCTTTTGAAAAAGGGGATGAACCATGCTGATGGACACATTTGGTCTTGACGGGGAAGTTGCCGTTGTCACAGGTGCTGGAGGAGGGTTGGGAAGAGTGCTGAGTCTTGCTTTCGTTGAAGCGGGGGCAAAAGTGGTGGTTGTGGATGTGGTGAAGGGGAGTGGAGAAGAAACCGTTCAAGCAATATCGGATGCTGGCGGCGAAGGCATTTTCATTAAAACCGATGTCACTAAAGGCGATCAAGTCAAAGGGATGCTTGCCGAAACAGCGAAACGATTCGGAAAAATCGATATTTTGGTCAATAATGCCGGCACGGTATTGAGTACGCCACTGATAGAAGTAGAAGAGGAGGAGTGGCGCCGGGTGATGGATATCAATCTGACAAGCACCTTTTTATGCTCAAGATTTGCTGGGCAATATATGATTGAACAGGGCAAAGGTAAGATCATTAATATCAGCTCCAACGCCGGGATTGCTGCAGCCACAAACCAGTCCGCCTATTGCGCAAGCAAGGCCGCTGTTATATCCCTTACCAAATGTTTCGCTTTGGAATGGGCCAAATATGGCATAAAAGTGAATGCCGTCGCTCCCGGCTATATCCGCACCGCCTTGAGTGCAGGCGCTCTCGAAAATGAAAAAATTGCCCCCGTATTATTGAAAAAAATTCCGCTTCGCAGATTCGCGGAACCCAAGGATATTGCTCCGCTGGTGATATATCTGGCATCAAAAGCCTCAGACTATGTGACGGGTGAGACGATTGTCATAGATGGAGGACATGTGTCACATCAATAACCGGTTCTAAGGAGGTGCTCCAACCAACTCATATTCGCCAAGCGGTCCGTCCCGGAATGTACGGCGGGGTCGTGGAACAATCATATCGTTTGTCTATGGAAAATGCCAAAAAACAACATAAGGAATGGAGAGGTCTTTGATATGGAAAAAAAAGATGCTGTTATCGTTTCGGCGGCAAGAACGGCCATAGGAACCTACGGTGGCACCTTAAAAAATGTTCGCGCAACTGAGCTCACGGCCCCCCTAATGAAAGAAGTCGTTGCCCGGGCTGGAATAGACGGCGGGGTGATTGATGATATCATGTGGGGATGTTGCTATCAGCGCACGAAAGATGAGACCAATATTGCCCGGGTTTCTTCCCTGAAGGCCGGTATTCCCGTTGAAGTGCCTGCCTTCACCATTCATAGGACCTGTACGTCCGCCATGCAGGGCGTTGTTTCAGCCTCCCAAGCCATCCAATTGGGAGATGCTTCCGCTGTACTTGCCGGCGGTACGGAAAGCATGAGCACCGTGCCCTATACCCTTGACGGGCTGCGCTGGGGCGTAAAAATGAATCATGTTGAGGTTAGGGACGCCATGTGGGACGGGCTTACCCAGTTGGGAACCGGTTTGGGAATGGGAATGACGGCTGAGAATCTGGCGGAGAAATACAGTATCTCCCGTGAAGATCAAGACGAACTGGCATACACCAGCCAGATGCGGGCCGTATCCGCCATCAATGAAGGCAAGTTCAAGGATGAAATTATGCCTTTTGAGATTGCCCGGCGGAGGGGAGATCCCAAAATCTTTGACACGGATGAACATCCTCGCGCGGACACAACCCTTGAAGGCTTGGCCAAACTGAAGCCGGTCTTCAAGAAGGACGGAACCGTCACAGCCGGCAACGCATCCGGAATGAATGATGGCGCTGCCGGCCTTCTACTCATGAGCAGAGAGAAAGCGGAACAATTGGGAATAACGCCCCTGGCCAAGATTGTCTCTTACGGGGTTGCCGGGGTGGATCCGGATATCATGGGTTATGGGCCTGTTCCGTCGACACATAAGGCTTTGGCCAAAGCAGATCTGAAAATGGACGATATCGATTTGATCGAAGTAAACGAAGCATTCGCTGCCCAGTATCTCGCCGTGGAAAGGGAGCTGAAGCTGGACCGCGAGATTACCAACGTCAATGGAAGCGGGATTGCACTGGGCCATCCGGTGGGTTGCAGCGGGGTTCGTCTCATGGTTACCCTTCTTTATGAAATGAAAAAAAGGGGATCGAAATTGGGCCTTGCAACGCTTTGTTCGGGCGGCGGAATGGGTATGAGCGTCATTATTGAAAATCTCATTTAGTGCCCATCCAGGCCAATTTGCCCGGTTTCAAGGATTTTAAAAGAAAGATTCTTGGACACTCGGATATTCGGGATATGGCGTGAATGGAAAAGAGACGCTTTCTACTTGCTTCTATGACGAAGGAGAAAACAGGATGGGAATGGATACCCTTTTTAGCCTGAAGGGCAGAGTGGCAATCGTTACGGGGGGAGGGAGAGGCTTGGGTTTGGGCATCTCTTATGCGCTCGCCGAGGCTGGAAGTGATATCGTAATCTGCTCGAGGAAAGAGAATAATTGTAAGAGCGTCGCTCAAGATATTACACAATTGGGCGTGAAGGCACTTGGCTGCAAATGTGATGTTACGGATCGCGATGATATTGTAAAGCTCAGGGATTTCGTGTTGAATGAATTCGGAAGAATGGACATTTTGGTGAACAATTCAGGGGCTACATGGGGCGCTCCCACAGAAGATTATCCCCTTAATGGTTGGAACAAGGTGATGAAGGTGAACGTTACGGGAACCTTTCTTTGTTCTCAAGTTATCGGCAGCCAAATGATCAAAGACGGCGGCGGCAAAATCATCAACATAAGTTCTATTACCGGCGCAGTGGGATGTAAATCTGAAGTCATGGATGCCATTGCATACAACACCAGCAAAGGTGCCATCGACGCGTTCACAAAAGATCTGGCTGTGAAATGGGCCAAGTATCACATCAACGTCAATGCCATTGCCCCTGCTTTTTTTGAAACGGATTTGACCCGCGTGACAATGGACAGGAGCGGTGAGCAAATACTGAATCATGTCCCCATGGGCCGTTTCGGTGAATTGTCCGATCTTAAAGGGTCGGCCGTTTTTCTGGCTTCAAAAGCCTCCGATTATATTACCGGCGTAATCCTCTACGTAGATGGCGGATATAGAGCCATGTGAAAAAGCCCCTGTCTGGAGATCAGGGAGTGTAGAAGGGGGGAAGAAATGCGGTACGCGGAAACCGGGTATCATCTAGAAATTGACCTATCCCACAAAAGCGTTGAGCGCGTGGAAACAGATCCGAGATTAACCAGACTTCACTTGGGAGGTCTGGGGACCAACACCAAGATCATGTGGGACAGGGTTCCCCCCGAAGTGGAAGCCTTCTCTCCGGATAATCTGTTGATATTCGGTGCCGGCCTATTATGCGGCACATCTGCCCCCGGGTGTAATCGTACCATTGTTACAACCATTTCTCCTCAGACCGGGCTGATGGCATTTTCAATGGCCGGAGGATTTTGGGCAAAAGAACTGAAATACGCCGGTTATGACAAAATTATCATTCGTGGCAAGTCCCCTGATCTGGTTTATTTATGGATTAACAACGACAAAGTAGAAATACGTAACGCAGGCCATTTGAAAGGAAAAGGTGCTCTTGAAACGGCGGCCCTCATTCAAGAGGAAGTAAAGGAACCGAGAGCCGAGGTCGCTTCCATCGGCCTGGCCGGTGAAAACAGGGTCTATTTTGCCTCCATAGAGTTGGGAAAATCCAGCGCCAGCCGTGGGGGATGCGGCGCCGTTATGGGGGATAAAGGACTAAAGGCCATCGCCGTTCGTGGAACAAAGGACATCAACGTTGCCAAGCCGGCCGAATTCTTTGAATTGTGTAACGGCGTGATGAAGCAATTGCGGGATGATACGGATAGACTGACGCCAAAAGAACAGCGGGGATTTGTGGATCTGTACAGTTGGGGAGCGCCGCCCACCCTGAAAGAAGATGATGACAGTTTTCACTACGACAATTTCTCCTGGGGGAATTCCCGGTACAGGAAAAGAGGCTACTGGAACAAAGAAGTTGAAAAAAGGCAGGTGGAGATCAAAAACCAGCTTCGGGAACGACAGGTCAGTTGCTATAATTGCCCGGTGAGATGCACCGGCGCCATCGCTCTGCCGGGGGAACAAAGATTTTTTCTGAAATGCTCCGGATATACGTATGTGATAGCGGCTGAGCTGGAAGACAGCCTCGGCTACCGGATATGGAATGTTCATAATGAGTATGGGATGGATGGATACTCAACACCGCTGGTTTGCGCTTTTGCCCTTGAACTTTATGAGAACGGCATTTTTACGGACGATGATATGGCGGGAATGCCCACCGACAAAGAAGATCGATTTATTTGGCTTGTTCACAAAATCGCCCGACGGGAAGGGATTGGCGATGTCTTGGCCAAGGGCCTCTACTGGGCAGCCAAGGAAATCGGTAAAGATGCGGAACCATACGCAACGAATACCATCAAAAAAAATGAGCAATTGCCGCTCAAGCTGGGAATGATGAACCCCGTCTATTTTCTCATGTACTGCACCGGTGAAAAACTGACCATCACCCAAATAGAAGGGCAGTTCCCCCAAGAACCGCTACCCACCAGGAAGGAAAGGGAAGCGCACGTAAAAGACTGGATCCAAGTCCCTGATGAAAAGTTCAAGAAGTATTTTTTGGACTGGAATCCCCGTGGCGAAAACTCAAATCCATATTACCCGACCGTTGAAGCAGCCTGTGAAATTGTCGACTGGCAGGAACGGATGCACTACATTGATGATTGCACGGGGATGTGCGCCGGTTTGTCATCATTTGTCATGAAGCCCCCATATCATATTCATAATCTGCCGACCTTGATCTCATCGGCAACCGGCATGGATATCCAAAAGGCCGAACTCTGGGAAATCATTACGAGGAATCGAACCTTACTGAGAGCCTTCAACATCCGAAGAGGTATGAGGAGAAAGGATGAGAAGCCTCCGGAAGACCATTGGAAGAAGCGATTTCCCGAGCTTGAAGATAAACTCTTGGATGAGTATTACAAATTCAAAGGGTGGAACAAGGAGGGTGTTCCCATCAGGGAGACCTTGGAAAAACTGGGTCTGGACTATGTAAGTGAAGATTTCGAAAAGAGGAAGATCTATTTCGAAAATGGGGATGCACCTTCCAACGTGGCGTCGGCCGAAAAAGAGAAGGACGTGTAGCCGTGGGTGAGAAAAAAAAGAAAATCATCAAGACCATCAAAGTGGATGTTGATAAATGCAACGGTTGCCAGGCTTGTGAGGCGGTCTGCTCGGCATTTCATGCGACCCCTAAATATAGCAGCATTAATCCGGCCAGATCCCGTATTCGGGTCATCCGTGAGCCATTGAAAGATATATACGTTCCGGTATATGCCGGTGATTTTACCAAGGCTGAGTGTAGCGGCAGGAAAAAGTATATCATTGACGGAAAGGAATATTCAGAATGTGCCTTTTGCAGGGCTTCATGTCCTGCCAGAGATATTTTCAAACAGCCCGACTCCGGTCTTCCCCTCAAATGTGACATGTGCGAAGGCGAGGATGAACCTTTGTGCGTTCAGTGGTGTGTCGCTCTTGCCCTTACCTACGAAGAGCGTGAGGAGGATATTGAGGAAAAAGAAGGTCCAAAGGAAATGGAGATTGGCCTCAAGGCCTTGGCAAATGAGTACGGACTGGATAAGGTCATGGAGACGGTTGCCCGCTTGTCCGTACCAAAGAAAGAATGAAGGAATGGTTGCCCTCCTGGGCCACTCCGGCATTACAGACAGCCCCTATCCCAAAAAGGTGGCCCTTCAAAATGAATCCCCATCAAACCCGGAAGTTCATCCTCCTAACGGTCCTGAGCGCGATTGTTTTCATAATTTACTGAAATGGCGATTTAGCCAGCGCCAATGTCAAAATGTGGCGTGAAACAGATGTGTTGCGCCACATGACTGTTGTATGCGACATTATTACGGTTTTCTTTAGAAGATGTCGCATTGCTTTTGACGCCTTAACATCCTATTTTTATTGAATAAAAAACGATATGGTTGGCGGTTTCAGCCTTTGGCGCACATCTTGCTTATGTATATCCCAATAATCAGACAACTCGCGTTTGCCTAAAAAGTATTTTTTCAACCAGCTTCGTTCGGGATAATAGGAGATATTTTTTCTTTTTTGCGTGATAGATATTCATGGGTTAAGAAGAGGCTTCCATGACACCCAATCGCGCCATTTTTTGGCAGATTGATCACATTTGGATCTTTTATGGACTGGCGGCGCTTTCCACGATTCTTTTTCTGGCAGGGGTGGGGGTGCATCTCCTGGTGTGGAAAAAGAGTGCCAAAGACGGGAACCTTTCCTTTTCATCAGACGCTCTTAAAAAAATGCTCCTGGATGCCTTCCTGGGCCGGCGCCTCATTGAAGGAGATGTGGCAGCCGGCTTCATGCACCTACTCATTTTCTGGGGCTTTGTGATCCTCTTCCTGGGAACCGCCGTTTTGACAGTACATCATAATGTGGCAACCTTCCTTACGGGGACGCCACACCTGGTTTTTTCCCTTGCCATGGAAATAGCCGGTCTAATGCTCCTTGTAGGGGTTGTCTGGGCGCTCATCCGCCGATATCTTCAGCGGGTACCCCGCCTTGAAAGACGCCTTGAGGATGCGCTGATCCCTTTGTGGCTTCTGTTGATGGTGGTCTCCGGCTTCATCCTGGAAGGCTTGAGATTGTCTTCCCAGCAACCGGCCTGGGGCGCTTGGTCTTTTGTGGGTTTCTGGCTGGGGGGGCTCTTCGAGCCGACATCGGCCGAATCCTTCTATCCCGCATGCTGGTGGATCCATACCCTCCTCTGTTTAAGTTTCATTGCGGTCATTCCCTACACAAAACTTTTTCATATTTTGGGCGCTCCGGCCGGCATCTATTTTCAGGGCGCCACGGAGCCGGTAAACCTGACAATGGAAGAGGGGGCCGCGGATTTCACCCTGGGGGATGCCATTTTTTTCGACGGTTGCATGCGGTGCGGCCGCTGCGTCGCCTCCTGCCCCTCGGCAGGCGCCGGAGAACCCTTTGCACCCAGGGATTTCGTTCAGGCCATGCGAAGGTCTCTTTGGCGTGAACACTCGCCCGTGGAAGACATCCGGTTCATGAGTCGGAATGAAGAAACGGAGGCGGACAAAAGCTTCTGGTACTGCACCACCTGCCGGGCTTGTCTGGAAGTCTGTCCGGTCTATGGTGCCACCTTCGAGGTGGTGGCCAAAAAGCGGGTACATGCCATTGAAGAGGGAACAAAGGTGCCGAAACTGCTGAACCAGACCCTGGAGAAGCTGTTTAAGTATAACAACCCCTGGGAGTCCTCCAAGAAGAAACGGGGGGCCTGGGCCGATGACCTTGAGATCAAAAACCTCACCAAAAGAGGGGTCGAAGCCGATCTTTGCTACTTTGTGGGGTGCACCACCTCATTTGACGACACGGCCCTGAGAATCCCCCACGCTTTATCAGCGGTGCTAAATGCTGCCAGCGTCGATTTTGGTATTCTGGGGAAAAAAGAACCCTGCTGCGGGGATATCGGCCGCCGGGTGGGAGAGCTGGGCCTCTTTGAAGAGCAGAAGGAAGGATGCGAGAAATTGTTCCAAAAGTATGGACTCAGCGAAATCGTGACCTCTTCACCCCACTGCTTCCATACCTTCAGAAATGAATATCCGGAAGCGGAATTCCGGGCAAGGCATTACTCTCTGATGCTTCGGGATCTGATTATAAAAGACGGTCTTCAATTTAATAATGGGATCAAAGCAAGGGTAACCTACCACGACCCCTGTTACCTGGGTCGTCACAACAGAATCTTTGATGCGCCGAGAGAGATTATTCAGGCCATTCCCGGCGTCAGCCTGGTTGAAATGCCCCATCATGGGGCGGACAGTCTCTGCTGCGGTGGCGGGGGCGGTAGAATGTGGCAGGATTTGCAGGGCGACGTGAAGATGAGCGAGGTCCGCATACGGGAAGCGAAAGCCACCGGGTCCGAGATCGTCATTACCGCCTGTCCGTTATGTCTAATCATGCTGGAGGATGCCCGCAAGGCGGTCGGCTTTGAAGAGCCTTTCAAAGTGATGGATCTGAATGAACTGGTGTTACAGGCATTGGGAAAAGCGGAGGTTCAAGATGAGTGATGTATTGATATTGGGAGAAGTAAAAGAGGGTTCCCTGGATTTGAGGACCCTTGAGCTGCTGGGCGCGGGGAAAAAGCTGGCTGGAGAACTGAATGGTGAGGTTTCCATTCTGCTCGTAGGAGATGCGGTTTCAACCGCTGCCGACAAGGCCCTAAGCTATGGGGCGGCAAAGGTCTACAAAATGGAGCATCCATTGCTCGGGGGATTCAAGCCGGATTTGTGGGTGGCTGCCCTGGAACAAGCCTTGAAAATGATCTCTCCGAAAGTGTTCCTGCTGGCCCACTCTTCCGTGGGAATGGAAGTGGGTCCCAGGCTTTCCGCGAGATTTAAGAGTCCATTGACCACCGATTGTATCGATCTCGCCATGGACCTGGAAAACGGCCTCCTTTTACGGACCAAACCGGTTTCCGGAGGAAACGCTATCTCGGTTTTTAAATTTCAGGGGGAGCCGCAAATGGCAACGGTGCGGGGAAAGGTCTTTGCCCCCGAGGAAGCGGGTGACGCCACTGGTGCCGTTGAAGAGATATCTCCTGAAATTAACGAAAGTATGATTCAGGTTGAATCCCTGGAAATCGTCCAGGAGACATCCGTGGCCCTCGATAAGGCCAATGTGGTGATCGCAGGGGGTGCCGGCCTGGGTGAAGAGGACGGTTTTGAAATGTTGGAGGAACTGGCCGAGGCTCTTGGAGAATCTTATGACAATGTGATGATCGGGTGCAGTCGTGTGGCCGTGGACAAGGGCTGGATTTCTTCGGACCACCAGGTGGGGCTTACCGGCACCATGATTTCGCCGGATATCTATGTGGCGGTGGGTATTTCCGGGGCCATCCAACACCTGGTCGGCATGGTGCATTCCAAAAAGATCATTGCCATCAATACGGATTCAAGCTGCAACATGTTCAAGGTGGCGGATTACGGCATTGTTGACGATTATGAAGAAGTCATCCCCGCGCTTATTGAAAAACTAGAGGAGTTGTCATGACCGATATCAATATCATTGTCTGCGCAAAGCAGATACCGGATCCGGAAGCGCCCCTGTCTGATGTGAGTGTGGATGCGGAAAAACTGGAGGTAATTGTGGATGCGCCACAGGTCATCAGTCCCTTTGATGAAAACGCATTGGAAGCGGCGGTCCGCTTGAAGGAGGACCTGGGCGGCAAAATCACGGTGCTGAGTCTGGGGAAAAAGGTCACGGACACGGTTCTTCGAAAAACCCTGGCCGCGGGTGCCGATGAATTGATCCTCCTGCAGGACGATCGGTTCGACAGACTGGACAGCTATTCAACCGCCACGGCACTTGCGGATGCCGTCCGAAAGGTTGGTGAATACGACCTTGTTTTGACCGGACGTCAGGCCGGTGATTGGGATTCGGGGCAGGTGGGGTTGATCCTGGGAGAACTTCTGGGGCTTCCTTGTATCAGCCTGGCCCGTGCCATTCGCGTGGAAGACGGGAGCGTGGTGGTGGAAAAGAGTGTCCCGGAAGGGTATGAACGGGTCAAGGCGGCCCTGCCGGCATTGATCACGGTGAGCAATGAGGTGGGGGAGTTGAGATATATTTCAAGGACCAAAATGCTTAGAATGATGAGAGGCGCCCGATCCATTCCCACATGGAGTGCCGCGGACATCGGGGTAAACCCGGAAGCGCTTCAGGAAATGGGGATTTCGGCCCTCTCTTCTCCACCGGATATGGGGAGGGATTGTCAGGTTTTTGAGGGGTCCGTGGATGAAAAGGCGGAGAAGCTGGCGGAAGTTTTGATGGGTCTCAAATAGATTAGTGATCCTGTCCTTCTATTCTGTCTATCTGACCGTTTTTACAAGTGTTTTAAACATCATATTCTTGACGAAAGAGGAGGTAATAACAAGATGGCGGACAAATCTTACGATGCAGTGATCATCGGCGGTGGACATCATGGGACCATTATTGCCCCCTATCTGGCCAAAGCCGGTTTGTCAGTTGGGGTATTTGAACGGCTGGATCATCTCGGCGGCGGCGTTGTATCCTATGACGATACCCCGGCGCCGGGATTTCGAAGTAACTTTTGTTGCCATTCCACGCGTTTTTACGGTCATCCATCCTACAAGGAATTCAATCTTTATGATGAGGGTCTGGAGTATGTTTTTCCGGACACCAACGAAGCAGCGGTTTTCGATGATGGCACTTCCTATGTCGCTTCCGCGGCATTTCCGGTGGTAAACCCCAAAACAGGGGAAACCCGTTTTAACGAAAAGAACGTTCAGAAAACCTATGAACAGATCAACCAGTTTTCAAAGGCCGATGCGGAAGCGTTTCTGGATCTAACGGAAATCTACAAGGAAAAGATCCGGCCGTTGGGGTTTAAGCAAAGGTATTCTCCGCCTCCCCCATGGGGAGTGCCCGATCCCCTGGAAGCACTTATGTCCGACCCCAAAAGCGGGCTGGATCCATCCATGCAGTTTATGACTTGCAGGGAGATCGCCTATTCCTTTTTTGAAAGCCAGGAACTGAGAATTCTAATGCTGAGAGGATTTCTTACCTCCTGCGGTCTTCACCCGGAGGATGTGCCGGGGCTCGCCTATATCATAGGGGATCTCTCCATGGTGCTCGGGTGGGAGACGGCTTCCATTCCCAAAGGCTGTTCCCAGTCCATCACCGATGCCCTCGTATCGGCCGGCAAGAAGCTGGGCGTTGAGTATTTCATCAATTCGGAAGTGGACAAGGTTCAGATTGAAAACAAAAAAGCCAAAGGCATTAAACTGCTGGACGGCACCGAGATTGAGGCCAAGCAAATGGTCATATCCGACAACGCCACGCCTCAACTTTTTCTCCGCCTGATTGGGGAGGAACATCTGACCCGCAAGATGAAGCTTAAGGTGGATTCTTACTTCTTTGATCGTGCGCAACTTTTCTGGGGACCCGTTGCAGTGCATGAGCTTCCCCAATATACGGCGGCCAAGAACAACCCCGACATCAACGCTACGCCTCGCACCTACTGGCAGCCGAAGGATCTGGCGTTCTTGGAAGACAAATATATCCATGAAATCTTCCTGTTGGGCATGCCTTCCAAGTTCTTCTGTTTGACCTTCCCGGATACCATTTGGGATCCGGGCCGGGCACCCGAGGGAAAACACAGCCTAATGGTAGAGGAATTTACCGCGCCGGCCCGGATTTTTTCCCGAAAGGAATGGCGGCAGCTGCATGATGAATTCTATGAAGCCATGATAGACCAGTGGCGGAATTATGCACCCAATATGACCAAAGACAACTTCATCGCGGAACGAATTGCCACGCCGGTGGAGATACAAGACACGCACCTGGACATGAAAGAAGGCGGATGGTCCGAAGGGAATCCCGGGGGATCTCAAAGTGGACGTTTCAGAGGATTGCCAGGAGGATACCGCACCTTTATCGACAGTCTTTATATGTGTTCCTCGGGGATCGTCGGCGGACCGGGTGTTGGTCGCGGATCAAGTTACAATTGTTACCAGGTCATCGCAGAGGATTTCGGTTTGCCGTCTCCGGAATATTAATGAATCCTGGGAGATCCGGGTTTTCCAGATAGAGTCCCAAAGATCGATCACAAAAGGAGAGAGAACATGAAACTAGCAGACAGGGTCGCCATCGTAACGGGGGCGTCGAGGGGTATGGGCCGAGGGATCTCCATCAGACTTGCTGAAGAGGGTGCAAAAATAGTGGCGGTGGACATTGAAACGGAAGACCTTGAAAAGACGGGGGCATTGGTCAGAGAAAAGGGCGGAGAAATACTCACCATGAGGGTTGATGTTTCCAGTGAAGAAGAGACCCGGTCCATGGTCAAGGCCGCGGAATCCGAGTTCGGGGGAAGGATCGATATCCTGGTGAACAATGCCGCGGTTTTTGCCGGAATGAAGCCGAAACCCTTCTATGAGTATACGCTTGAGGAATGGCATAAGCATTTGGATGTGAACGTGTTGGGTCAATGGCTTTGCGCCAAGGCCGTGTTCCCTTATATGAAAAACCAGAACAAGGGGAAGATCATCAATATCGCTTCCTCAGCCGCTTTCAGGCCGTTGGTGGGGCATGCGCCTTATACGGTTTCCAAAGCAGCGGTGATCGGACTCAACTTCCTCATGGCTGCCGAATTAGGAGACTATAATATCAATGTGAATAACATTTGTCCCGGCAGTATTTCCACGGAAGCCCTGTATACACTGATGACGGAGGAGGATGCGGAGAGAAGGGCCAAGGCCGGGGTGATAAAGCGGGTGGGCCAGGTTTCGGATATCGCGGGTATGGTGGTTTTTTTAGCCTCTGATGACGCCGATTTCGTCACGGGTCAGAACCTGGTCATTGATGGCGGCCGGACAATGCGTTGACCATAATGGTCCCCGGGGAGAAGTATGACAACACTTGCAGGCAAACTTCTTAGAATCGACTTGACGCGTAAGCACCACAGCATCGAGAAAATACCCGAGTCATACTACCGGAAATTCATTTCCGCACGAGGTCTGGGTGCCAAATACCTATATGATGAACTGAAACCGGGCATTGACCCCTTTTCCCCGGATAATAAACTGCTGATGTTGATCGGAGCATTGGGGGCAACGGGACTTCAGGGGTTTTCCAAGTGGGCGGCAATGACCAAAAGCCCGCTCACCGGAACCATTATGCGTTCATATACGGGAGGCAATTTTGGCGTATGGATGAAATTTGCCGGCTACGACCTGATCATTATCGAAGGCAAGGCCCATAAACTCTCCTATGTGTACATTGACGAAGCAGATGTTCAGTTCCTTGATGCCAACGATCTTTCGGGGTTGGACCCGCGCACGCTTCAGGAGACATTAAAGGACAGGCACGGTCCTAAAACAGAATCGGCGTGCATCGGACCAGCCGGGGAAAAACTCGTGCGGTATGGGGTCATTACCTCCGGGGAACGTACGGCCTCAAGGGGCGGCATGGGAGCGGTAATGGGTTCGAAGCGGTTGAAGGCTATCGCAATTAATGTCCGGGCCCGGAAAATAGCAGCCTTTAGGGAAAAAGAATTCAAGGCGTTGGTTAGAGGTCAAATCAGTATCCTCAAAACCCATCCTCGAAGAGCCAAAATGAATCGTCTTGGGACACCCTACGCAACCGAGCCGTACATGAAGCGAGGTATCCTGCCGGTCAGAAATTTTCGGGAGGGAACCATTCTGAACGTTGAGGAAATGAGTGGAGAAGCGTTCTATGAAATGAAGAAAGAACAGGCCGGATGCTATGGTTGCATGACGAAATGCGGCGGCATGCGGGATGTTAAGAGAGGGCCTTTTGGCGGCTCTCAAATCGATGGACCGGAATATGAGACAATATATGCCCTTGGTTCCTTATTGGGCATTACGGATAAGCAATTCATTATCGATGCCAATGCCATGTGTGACTATTACGGTGTTGATACCATCAGTGCCGGCGTTTGCATGGCCTTTGCCTGCGAATTGTTTGAAAGGGGAATCATTACGGCCAAAGACGCCAACGGTATCCAACTGAACTGGGGGAATAAAGATGCGTTTCTGGCCTTGATTGAAGAGATCGGACAGAGAGAAGGGCTCGGGTTCCTGTTGGGTGAAGGGGTAAAGAGGGCTTCTGAACAGATCGGTGGTGAAGCGGATTTTTATGCCATACACATCAAAGGTCTCGAGCTTCCCGGTTACGAACCCAGAGCCGTGAAGGGATACGGATTGAGCATGGCCACTTCCAATATCGGAGGAAGCCACATGTATGGCCGGCCAAAAAAAGAGATGGCCGGGGAAGTGGATCCCCTCATCGAAAAAGGAAAAGGACCCTCCATCATCCAGGCACAAAAGGAACAGGCCATAGAGGACTCTCTTATTGCTTGCTCCTTTGGGAATTCCGGTTTGGATTTTCAGAAATACTCGGAATTTCTCGTTGCGGCCACGGGATTTCAAGAATTCGCGGAGGTTGCCAATTTAATGGAGATCGGGGAACGGATTGTCTGTCTGGAGCGGTGTTTCAACATCAGGGAAGGATTTACCCGTAAGGATGATACACTGCCCAAGAGAATGCTTCGAGAGCATCTAAAAAAGGGCGGTCCGGCCAATAATCAGACTTTCCAAGGACTGGAGAAACTGCTTGATGAGTACTATGAAGCGGCCGGATACACAAAGGAGGGGATTCCCACCGCCCGGAAATTGAGGGATTTGGGACTCGAAGAAATTGCTTCTACTGTTAGCTGAGGAGGCGCGTTAAAGAAATGAAACCGATACTGTATACGGATCGTATGATTCAGGAATATACGGACAAAGGCTACTGGAAGGATGTGACCTATGCGGAACTCTATCAGCAATGCGCAGAGAAGTATCCCGACAGGGAAGCCCTGGTGGATTCCGAAAAAAGACTTACTTGGTCGGAGGCGAACTTGCAGGCGAACCGGATTGCCCTGAAGTTCCTCGAACTCGGATTGGACAAGGACGATATTGTTATTTGTCACCTGCCGAACATGGTTGAACTCAATCTTGTCTTGGCCGCTTGTAACAAAGCCGGATTGATCTACGCAGGTGCCGTAAGAACGCTCCGCGATGAAGAGATATCCTTCATTTCAAAAATCACGGAGGCCAAAGGATATTTGAGCGTTCGTGAATTCAGGGGGTTCGATTATTGGGATATGATTCAAAAAATCCGTCCCGGTGTGAAAAGCCTTGAAAATGTCTTCGTTGCAAAAGGAGATGTGCCGGAAGGCGCCATATCCATTCAAGAGGTCGTGCGGGAACCGCTGGAGGAGAAGTATTCTATTGGTGACCTGCAAAAAAGGCAGCTCAAATATTATGAGGTGGAATCCATCTCTTTTACCAGCGGTACGACCGGTTTTCCCAAGGTCGTTGAATGGCCCCAAACAGCCCGTACATTCGCGGCCTTGTCCCATATGAAAAAAATCAAAATGGACGGTGATGACGTACTCGGTGCCATTGCGCCTGTTTTTGGCGCCGGCAGATCAGGTTATTTCTTTTCGCCTTTTTGCGGCGCAAAAAGCGTTCTCATGGAACACTTTGACGCAAAAAAGGCTTTGGAACTGATTGAGAAAGAGAAGATAACCCTCCCGGCTGTTGTCCCCACCCAGCTGGCCATGATGCTCAACCATCCGGATTTCGACCAATACGACCTATCCTCGGTTCGCCTCATTTACAGTGGTGGCGCACCCATGCCCGCCGAACTGGCCAGAGAGATCGAAAGGAGATTCGGGGCTGTTTTGATTAATCATTACGGCGGAATGGATGCCGGCGGTTTAACGGCCGGTAGTGTCGATGACCCTTCGGAAGTGCGGTCTTTTTCAGTGGGCAAGCCGCACCTTGGAAATGAGATTAGGATATTGGACAACGCGGGGAAAGAAGTCCCCAAAGGAGAAGTGGGCACCATCAATTTCAGAGGGCCCGGTGCTGCCGGCGGCTACTATAAAGACGAGAAGATGACCAAGGAGAAATGGGGCACCGGCTGGTTCAATATGGGAGATCTGGGAAAGGTGGATGAGGACGGATATTTAATGATTGTGGGACGGGAAAAGGATGTCATCATTCGAGGCGGTCAAAACATCTATTCCGCTGAAGTGGAAAATGCCATCCAGACCCATCCCAAAGTCGTAAGTGCCGCCCTTGTGGCCTATCCGGATCAGGTGATGGGTGAAAAAGCCTGCGTATTTATGGTCCTTGCAGACAAGGAAGATGAACTGACGCTAGATGAATTGGGCACTTTTCTTAAAGGGAAAGGATTCAGTGCCTACAAGATTCCTGAAAGAATGGCATTTATTGAGCGTATGCCACTTGTGAGCGATTCCAAGATTGATAAGAAAGTCCTCAAGCGTCTGTTAGATAAGGAACTGGTTGCTGAGGTTGAACAAGGATAAAGGGATTTACCCGCCTTTGAAGCCTGACCTGCTCAAGTTGTGGGGAGGGGGTGATGAATAAGAATATTTGGTAGGCAGGTCGGCGAGTTGTGTAACAGTCAACTCTATAACATATTAAGGAGGCATGGTCATGCATTATGGTAGAACGTTTTGGGACCTCACAGATTTTGAATTGGATTATTATCCCGTATGGGTGAGAACACCCCTTCACACAGAGCCAGTACTTACCCCGCTTTATGTTGAGATGTTCTGTGGTTATATGATGCACAATTGGAGGAGGGTCGCCGATTACCTCAAGACCCCTCTCTCCATGGGGCCTATTTGGAAAATGTATAAAGGCCACGGTTATATGACCATCGCATATCCGAGAGAAGACGAGATCCCGGCAAGGGAAGCCGCTTTCAAGAAAAAGATGGCTTTGGTTTTGAGAGATGTTGATAAGGCTGTGGCGGATAATCATAAATCTCTTGATGATCTCGTCAAGCCTTTCCTGCCCTTGAACCCCGACGAAATGGACGATGGACAACTCCTGACCCACGTCTATGACATGCTTGATTTCCAAAACAAAATAATTTTTCAGTATTGGGTGGGATGGATCTCCCTTTCACCGTGGGTTTCCAATTTCCAGGACTTGATACGCGACGTAGCCGGGATAGGCCCCGCGGATGTTGCGTATTCACATCTGTTGGGCGGTTATCCAAATCTCCTGTATGAAAGCAACACGATTCTCGGGGATCTCGCCAAAAAAGCCGTGGAAGATGGTTTGGATGGTCTGTTTTTGAATAACGCGCCTGAAGAAGTCATTCCGGCCATGCAAGAATCCGAGGCCGGCAGGAACTGGGTTGCGGGATTGGAGAGCTTTTTGGCAAAACACGGCTTTCGGCTCACGCGCCACTATGAGTTTTGTGAACCAGGGTGGTACGAGGATCCCAAATTGGTTTTTCCATTCATCCGCCAATATATTGAAGCCGGAGGCGGTAAGGACCTCAATGAAGAGCATCGCTTAAGGGTGGAAGAGCGGGAAGCGGCTGAACGGAGCCTCATGGATAAGGTGCCGGCGGCCCGGAAAGGGGAAGCAACGCAGCTGCTCAAAATCGCCCGTGCCGCCAATTATTGGCTTGAAAGTGCTGATTGGCTTTGTGAACTGAGGCGCATGGCGGTGGGCAGACGGTGCTTTATGGCCTGCGGCAGGCGGATGGCGGGAGACGGGGTCATCGAAAGCCCGGATGATATTTGGATGCTCTTCCCGGATGAAGTGATTGCGGCGGTCGCAAACCATGAAAAAGGGCGCTATGTTTCACTGGTAAAGGACCGCAGAAAGGAATGGGAGTACTATGGAAGCTTGACCAGCAATCCTGAAGAAGTCCCACCGTTTTTTGGGGATCCTGAACAGATACTGGTAATGCTTCAGAAAGACATGGCGATTGGGCCAACGATTTCGCGACCTCCCTTAGAGGATCCGGAACAAGTCGGAGCGCTTTTGTCGGGATCAGCGGGAGCACCCGGCGTGGTGGAAGGAACGGTTCGTCTTGTAATGGATGAGAGCGCCTGGAATACGGTGAAACCAGGAGATATTATGGTTTGCCCCATGACCAGCGCCACATGGACACCGCTGTTCGGCGTTATCGGCGGGCTGATAACGGATTCAGGAGGAGAGTTGTCCCATCCTGTCATTGTGAGTCGTGAATATGGAATTCCCGCGGTATGTGGAACGGTTAATGCCACTCAAAAACTCAAAACAGGCGATCGGGTAAAGATTGATGCGAACAAGATGAGGGTCTACAAATTGGATTAGACGCCCATTTTGTGATTTCCCTTTGATGGCTGAAGGAGAAGAATCAAAACAATAATGTTCAACTGTCATTGAAATCAGTAGGTATTCCTTGGATACGCCGCATTGGCGCGAGAAGGCAAGATTTGCCTTCTCGGTATCCAAGTGATGCCGCATGTGTCTTCTTTTCACATCTCATGCATTCTCATGGCCGTGAGATTTTATAACGGCTTCTAACCAGTGATGGCTACAGCCAAAATGGGGTTATGGATTTAGGGAGGTTTTTGAAGTGGGTACTAAGATGATTGCCTTTTTTGAAGAACTGGGGATAGATGATGTGGGTAAAGTTGGTGGAAAGTGTGCCAGTCTTGGTGAAATGTCCAAAATCGGCGTGCCTGTTCCACCCGGTTTTGCCGTGACCACTGATGCGTTTGACCATTTCTTGGAAAAAACGGGTGCTTTTGATGAACTCAAGGAATGCGCAACCCGGTTTCCGGCGGAACCATCCACAATCGATGAGTTTGGTGAGATGGAAAAGGCGTACCAGGAAATCATATTGTCAAAAAAGATGCCCGAAGAGATCCTTGATGCCGTAAAGAATGCGTATCAATCTCTATGTGATCGATACGGGATTTCAAACATGCCTGTTGCGGTCAGGTCGAGCGGGGTTGCGGAAGACAGTCCAACAGCGAGTTTTGCGGGACAATATGAATCGTATCTCAATGTTATCGGCCAAGAGGAAGTCATCGAAAAACTGCTTGAATGTTGGGCCAGTACGTTTACTGCTCGTGGCATATCATACCGCGTTAAACAGAAGATGCCCATTTTGGAGGGAGGAATGAGTGTTGCCGTGATGAAAATGGTCAATTCCAGGGCCTCTGGTGTCGCATTTACGCTTCTTCCATCTACCCAAGACCCATCCAAGATGTTCATGGAAGGAAATTATGGTGTCGGGGAAAGTGTGGTCCAAGGAATCGTAACGCCGGATCAATTCATCATCGACAAGAAGAGTCTTCAAATCGAAAAGAAGATTGTCAATAGAAAGCTGAGACAATACTCAATGAAACAGTATGGCACAAAAGAAGAGGACGTGCCGGAAGATCTGCAGAATGTATGTTGCGTAAATGATGATGAAATTTTGGCACTGGCAAAATATTTCAAGTTAATTGATACCCACTATGAGAAACCAATGGATATTGAGTGGGCCATCGACGATGATTTGCCGTTTCCCCAGAACACGTTTTTGGTTCAGGCAAGGCCCGTGACCATGAAAGCGAAAGAGAAGCCGGCATCAGAAATGTTGATGGACTTGTTTCTGGAAGTTGCCCGCGACGGCTTAATGGATAAAAAGGTCCTGATTGTCGATGACGAACGCGATGTCCTCGAAGTCGTGAAAGAGCTGCTCGATTCATCCCGTGTTGATATTGTCAACGATTATGATACCGCCCTTCAATCCCTCAAAAATGACACATTCGATATTGTGGTCCTGGATATTATGGGTGTTAACGGGTTTGAACTCCTTAAGGTTTCGGTTGGACAGGGATTCCCCACCGTCATGCTCACGGCCCATGCCCTGACCTCGGACGCATTGGTAAAATCCACGGACCTGGGCGCCGCGGGTTTTATTCCAAAGGAGAAGATCGAGAAACTCAAAGAGGTTCTTGAAATAGCACTTCTGGAAGGTCGCAAAGCGTCCTGGAAAAAAATCTATGAGCAATTTGAACCCTATTTTAACAAGCGATTCGGTTTTGATTGGAAAAAGGGGGTCCTATCCGAAGATTTGCTGGCTTATGGATAATCGATAGAACCCTCGAAAACCGACCATCACCAGGAGGCGGCGTTGAGAAAAATCGTCATCATCGGCACTCTGGACACGAAATCAGAGGCGGTATTCTTCGTTAAGGAAGAGATTGAGGCCAGGGGCTGTCGGGGTCTCGTTTTAGATATCAGCGTCGGTCGCAAGCCAACGGCCACCCCGGATATATCGGCGGAGGAGATCGCCCGCCTCGGCGGAGGACATATTGATCATATCTGGGGTAATCCGGATCGGCCGAAAATCAACAAAATCGTAACGGACGGCGCCATCAAGAAACTAAGTGAACTCTATGACAGCGGCGAGCTGGACGGCGTCATCTCCATCGGAGGTGCGGGCGGGACATTAATGGGTACGAATATAATGAAGTCCCTCCCATTTGGCGTGCCAAAATTCATGGTTTCCGCCAATGCAGGACTTCGTGGGTTTGGGGCAAGGTCTTTCGGCCACTCCGATATCACAATGATGCATACGGTTGTGGATATTATCGGCATGAATGATGTGCTTCGTCTGTTATTTAAACAGGCGGCCGCCGCGATATGTGGGATGGTTGATACGGATCACAGGGTTCCGGACAGTGACGGCAAACCGAAAGTCGCCGTCTGTGAACTGATGATCAGCGCGGAGACCATGAATCGCCTCAAGACAATGCTGGAAAACAGCGGTTACCAGACGGTCAATTTCATGGCGACGGGCGTTAGTGACACCGCAATGGAGGAATTTATAGAAAGAGGTCTATTTGATGCCGTCATAGACCTTTCTCCTGGAAATATCATGGATGGGTTCATCGAAGGCGGTACGCTTATCGCTTCACCCACCCGGTTTGAGGCAGCAGGGAAAAGAGGTCTTCCACAGGTTTTCGGACCTGCCGGATTGGAGTGTATCACCCCGCGTCGATCCGCCTATACCCCTGAATACAAAACACGGAAAAGTTACAGGCCCGATAAGCTCAGGGTGCTTTTGAGGTCGAACGCTGAAGAATTGACCCGGGCCGCAAAGGTGCTTGCCGGAAAGCTGAATCAATCAAAAGGACCTGTCCGTTTCTTAATCCCTTTAAAAGGGTGGTCACGTCTTGACGGTCCGGGCAGGCCCCTTGATGATCCGGAAGCGAATCAAGCATTCGTCAATGTATTGAAGCGGGAACTCAAACCGGCAATCGAGGTGAGAGAGATAGACGCCTGGATGGAAGATCCTGCTTTCACCATTGCCGTGTGCGATGCCCTTGATGAAATGATGAATAGATGAGTGGCGCATTGATGTTATAACAACAAGATCATGGTTTTGAAGTTAATATAAGAAATAGAAAACAGGGAGGGTATAAAAGTGATCACTTCACAAGAATTCATTGAGCGGATGAAGTCCCTCAGACCCAACTGCTACATGCATGGCGAACTGCTGCAGCGGGATGATCCGCGCATGCTCACTTCCATGAAAGACATCCTCATGACCTATGATCTGGTCGACGACCCCAAATACAAAGATCTGCTCGTTACCGAGTCCCACATCACCGGTAAATTGATCAACCGTTTTACCAACATCCACCAAAGCGTTGACGACCTGCTGAAAAAGCAGTTGATGACGCGTGTGCTCTCACGCATGAGCGGGGCCTGTATCCAACGGTGTATGGGGATCGACATGTGCAATGCGCTTTCCATCGTGACCAAGGAGGCCGACGACAAGAACGGCGGCAAGACCGAATACCATGACCGCTTCATGGCCTTCATGAAGGATTTCCAGGAGAAGGACATGGTCGGTGCCGCGGCCCAGACCGACGTGAAGGGCGACCGGGTCCTGCGTCCCCACCAGCAGGCCGACCCGGACATGTATTTGCGCGTCGTGGAGCGTAACGCCAAAGGTATTGTGGTGCGCGGCTGCAAGGTGCATACCACCGTGGGCCCCTACTGTGACGAACTGATCGTGACCCCCTGCCGCTCCCTGACCAAGGAAGAAGGGGACTGGTCCGCCTGTTTCTCCATACCAGCCGATACAAAGGGCATTCACATGCTCATTGAGGCCGCCAATCCGACGCGGCGCAAGGCGTTCCCCGCCGAGGTCGAGAAACACGGCATCGCCCACAGCGTGACCATCTTTGACGATGTTTTGGTCCCCTGGGACCGCGTTTTCCTGGATGAAGAACCCCAACTGGGTGGACGGGCCGCCCTGCTCTTCGCGCTCTATCACCGGCACAGCTACACCGGATGCAAACCGGCCTACACCGATCTGCTGATGGGCACCACCGCCCTGATCGCCGAGATCAGCGGCATTGAGAGACAGCAGCACTACCGCCACAAAATCGCCGAGATGATTTCGGTGGCCGAATTGGTCTTTGCCGCTGGCATTGCCGCGGCCCACTCCTCAAAGAAGGCCGTTTCCGGCACCCAGATCCCGGACATCGTCTACTGCAACGTGGGCCGCAAGCACGCCGGCGTCAACATCTACCATGAGTACGATATCCTCTGCGACATCTCCGGCGGCCAGCCGCAAACCATGCCCTACGAGGAGGAATACGCCGACCAGCGCTGGCGCCCCTACCTGGACAAATACTTCGCGCGCCGCGCGGACGTGGATCCGGAAACGGTGCACCGCGCTTTCCGCCTCTGCCAGGATCTGATCGCCGGGCCGCTCACCAGCAACATGCAGATTGCAGGCGTTCACGGCGGTGGTTCACCAATCATGGAGGATATCGCCATCTTGGGCACCTATCCGCTGGAGGAGAAGAAGAACATCGCTCGTCACCTGGCCGGTATTCCGCAAAAAGAAATCAAAAGGAAGTAAGGCTCAAGACCTGGTGAAAGGATAAAAATTTAACGTTTACAAGAACTCTCTAACGTCATTTCAAGGAGAACCAAAATGAGTATCGACGTGGTAGTGCCTGAATCGGGAAAATCGGCGTATCAGCGTTTTCATTTTGCGCCGGCGGTAAAAAGCGGGGATCTTCTCGTGTGCTCCGGGCAGATCGGGACAAGTCCCGACCATTCCATCCCGGAGAAGGCGGAAGATGAATTTCGAAATGCATGGGGTTCAATTGGGGAAGTGCTGAAAGAAGCGGGGCTCGGTTTTGAAGACATTATTGAATATACAAGCTATCACGTCAATTTGCGCGAAAACATCAAAGCGTTCATGAAAGTGCGTGACGAAGTATTAAGCGAGCCTTGGCCCGCATGGACGGCCATCGGCACAAATGAGCTGTTCATACCGGGCGCACGGGCGGAAATTCGCGTTATTGCAAAACTCCGTTAGAAAAAATGTAATTCACTTGCCTCGGAACCCTTTATTTTACCCTGAAAAGAGCCGTGTCAAATTCAGGTTTGTCTTCATATTTCTTCATAAAGAACGATGGAAAGTGTTTTTTGCCTTCAAAAATGTCCGGTTTGACGGGAACGCCCGCATTTTGAAACGCCTCCACAATCTGTGCCGTGGAAGGGGGGCAGCTTTTCACGGCAAACATTTCGTTGATTTCCGTGTTGTTCTTGTTGGCTTGGTAAATGCATTTTCCGATAAGGACGGTTTTCTTCTTTCCCGGCGTGGGTTTCATGATTTTTCCGGTGAGCACTTCCACGTCGTCCCAAGGCTCCCCTTTCCACGACTGGGCAATGGCCGTTAGAATCATGGCATTTAGCATTGAACAATAGGTGCACATGGAAAGATCATATTTTCGATAGCTTAATCCCTGAATTCCCATCCGCTTCATGTGAATGGGAAGGGCTTGGGATTCATCCGGGGTATACGGAAAACTGTAATTGCGCTTTGATGACACCTCTTCAATTCCCTTTCCCACAACGGTTGTGTCCGAAAGATCAGTGGGTCTCCCTGCCTCATGGGCCACCTGAGCCAGATAAGGGACGTCTGAAGGATCATAACCGAGCACTTTTGTTCCCACCTTGTCGGCCGCGATGACATCGCGTGAGCCGATGAGCAGGTTTTCCCGTCTTATTTTTCCATCAAATCCGGGACCCCGTTCGTTGGAAAAAATGCCATCAATAAGGGTAAAACCGGCAGGTAAGATCTCTTGAAATCTGGCGATCATGTAGTGCAGGTCTTTTTCGGGGTCCGCACTGTGACATTTTTTTCGGGAATTGATGTCCAATGTCCCCTTTAAATTTTTGATCCCCAAACTCACAACCGTCTGTGCGTGGGTTTTGAGCACGGGAATGTTGACCACAAAATCGGCATTTAGAAAGTCCGTGCTTAAATTAAGGCTCGTGCCATCTCGAAATACGACTTTTTCAAAAGGTCGATCAAACAGATGCACCACATTGACACCGTACTTCTTTTTCATGGTGTTGTAGCCCAAGGTTTCAAAAGCATGGGCCGGTGTTTCCCTGTCCCTCGGGTCAATAAGAACGAGTCCCTCACCGATGTTTATCTTCTCGACACCCCGCTCTTTCAGGATCACCACCATATCTTCAACCACTCGGGAGGTTGTGATAAAACCGTAGACCGGAAAAGGGCCAAAACGGCTCCAGGAAACGATGTTGGGTTTGATGAACACAGTGGCATTTGGCGGCAGATGATCCAGCCCCCCACAGAGATCAACCGCCTTTCTCACTGAGTCGTAGGGCTTTTGAAAACGGACAATGGAGACGGCATTTTTGTGTGAATCCAAAGACATGACGGAAAATCCTCCTATTTGGATAGTCTGATGAAGGGATCACTTGAATTGGGAAAACAAATCCAGCATTTCTTGCTTATGGGTTTCCGGAACGGTGGTGAGCTGCTCTTCGGCCAGCAGGATGAACTCGGCGCGGCTTCTGACGAGAAGTTTCTTTTGGGCGTCCAAGATTTCGCCCCTGATGTCAATTCTGGAATTGTCCGTTTCATTCAGGATCTTTCCGCGCGCGGTGAGTGGTGCGTCCAGGGGAACCGGTCTGATGTACTTGACGTCCATCTTTCGGGTAACCATGAAAGCGCGCTTGAAATAGAGCACCGTCCAGGACATCACCTCATCGAGCAACGTGGAAATGATGCCGCCATGGGCCATGTTTTCCCACCCTTCGTGGTTTCTGTTCAATGTAATGTCCGAACAGACCATGTCTCCCGTTTGGTAAAACCGCATGTTCAGTCCGATGGGATTGTCGGTCCCGCATGCAAAACAGCGGTGCCCCTGAAGTTTCGGAATGGGGATTTGCTTATCGTTGGTGTTCATATATCATTTTTCCTTAAACCGTGGTTACGCAATTGGATACCCTTTTAGGGTATCGATTTCAGGATTAATCGGTCTCCTTTTATCGTCCAACAACTTAAGAAGTCAACAATTCATTGGATCCTGACCGGAGGACTCCCGGGGCAAAAGACAAAAAGGGCTCCTTTTTTGGTTTTAATCGAGCCCTTTTTGTGGTAGATTACTCGGGTTTTTTAGTGGTTTCTCTGATGGTTGGGGGCTTTTATGGCTGAAAATGATGAATTGAAACATCTTTTTACTCGGGAAGACCTTGAATTGCTTTTTCCGGAGGGACGGGACAATATGTTTTTTGAATCCCTTTTCGGGGATGCTGACGAGGGAGCTTTTGACATCGGATTGTCCTACAAAGCGCTTCACAAAAACACGCTCCATTTTGAATTTGAACTGCGCGAGCGTCCGGGGAAATGCCTGGCCTGCAACCTGACCTACGGGCTGCCCCAGGTTTTCAAGCGGCATCCGGTGATCAATGTGAACGGCGTGGTGGAAGAGATCGGAAAGCGGCTCAACGGAAAATACCGGTGCAGTGGATGGGAACTGGGGGCCACCAGGGAATTGTCCAGACAACTTCACGTGATTCCCCTGAGAATCTCTCTGGAGCGTTTGAACTGACTGCCGCTCACCGTGGTCCACACCCCACTCGCCCTGAGATGATCAGGGGTTGGGGCGCCTCTCCGCAAAAACGGTATACCACGTCATGTCATGGTCCCACTCCCGCAGGATTTCATATCTCAGGTCTTTCAACTGCATCTTGAGATCCCTTGACTGGCTGCGCATCTGGCCCGATATGATCAGCCTCCGAGGGTGTGTGGAGACGCTTTTGTTCAGGAACTCCCGTACGACCTCAAACTGAATGTTTGCCAGGATCAGATCAGTTGTCTCCTCTGCAAAATCTTCCGCCTTTCCCTGCACGGCCCTTGCCCGGCCCCCCAGCCCGTTCAATTGAAAGTTCTTTTGAGCGGTTTTCACGCAAAGGGGATTGAAGTCGACCGCCAGAACTTTCTTTGCGCCCAGAAGCACCGCGGCAATGGCCAGAATGCCCGTTCCCGTCCCAAGGTCCAGCACCGATTCCAAAGGGGATTGGCCGGCAGAAAGCGACAGGGCCTCAAGGCACGTTCGCGTTGTGGGATGAAGGCAGTTGCCGAATACCACGCCCGGATCCAGTAAGATCTTGATCTGCCCGTTTGGTGCCGGTCGATCCAGCCACGGCGGCATCACCATAAAGGGGCCGATGTTGAGCACCTCAAAGCCCCCTCCCTGCCAATCTTCATAGGTGAAATGAAAACGATCTTCCAGGGTCAGTTCACGGCGTTTTTGAACCAGCCGGGTTACCGCTTCTTCAGCGGGTGCTGAAAAGAACAGGAATGCGCTGTTTTCCTCCACCCAGTTTCCGATAAATCCGTCTCCCAGTTGCGATTCATCGGATTCGGTGAGGGTACCGCTCAACAGATAGATATGAAGACTTTCGTAGGGTTTGTAAAAAATGGAGGTCATTTCTTGGACGATCCATTCGCCTCCCATTTTTCCAGCAGGGGGGCGCAAAGGTGATCTGCTTTTTCTTTTTTGTGTTTCGCTTCCATGGATTGGGAGATGTAAAGCCCCACAAGGCGGGCCACCAGAAGGGCAATGTATAGCTGCCCGAACACCGCTTCAAGGGCGGATATGGATTTGGCTACCGGCGACATGGGAACGATGTCGCCATAGCCCAGAGTCGTGAGCGTGACAAAGCTGTAATAGGAGAAGTTGTCGTTCAGGAAGGCATAATGTCCCACATGGTCGGCCCGGGTGAATACCTCACCGCTGATTTTGAAAGAGCCCGGCATTAGCAGTTCGATGAATCCGTAGCCGATGGACCAGACAATTGCAATCATGAAATAGACACATGCGGATCCGTAGATGAGATCCATGGTGACCTCGTTTTCCGACAGGATGTGGATCAGAATGGATGCGGCCACAAAACCGAAGAATACGATGCCCAAAGCATAGGCCACAAGAACGAGGGAAAAGCTGGTTCTCGCGTAATCGGTCCAACCCAAAAAGAAGATCGGCGCAATCAACGAAATGCCCACGATGAGAAGGGTACGATTGCCACTGATGGAATAAAGCGCGGTCAACAGCGCTACCGTAAACAGGATGTCCAAAAGGCTCAAGCCGAAACGGCCGAACTCCTTGAGGATGGGGTCCGTGACAAATAGCAGGAACAGGAAAATCAACAGCGTTCTGAACTTGAAACGAATCGTGAAAAGCTTAATCATTGCTGCCTCCTTTGTTCAAAACACCTTCAAGCCGCCTCCTGGGCCAAGTTGCGTGATTTTGCCGGGGTCAATAGCAGGTAAAGACAGGGAATGACAAGCTGGGAAATAAAGGTCGCTGAAATCAATCCGAAAATAATGGCATTACAAAGGGGCATCCACATGGGACTGCTAAGGGATAGGGGTATGAGACCCACGACGGTGGTGATGGTGGTGCTCACGATGGGTCTCAGACGGTCGGCGGCACCCCTGGCGGCCGCCTGGCGGATGGAGAGGCCCCGGTCCCTGTGCTTGTTCATGGTTTCGATCATGACGATGGCATCATTAACCACGATCCCCACCAAGGAAATAATCCCGATCATGGCCGGGAAGGAAAAGGGAATCCAGGCCAGAAAAAAGCCGCCGAATGTGCCGATCATGGCAAAAGGGAGGGAAAGCATAATGATAAACGGTTGTACAAAAGAACCGAACTGAAGGGCCAGAAGGGCAAATACCAGGAAGATGGCCACGAAGAACATCTTACCGGCGGAGGAATAGGTTTCAGCGGCCGATTCGGCTTCTCCGCCAAAATGGTAGTTATATCCGGCGGGCCAGTCTTTCTTAAACGTTTCGAGGGCCGGTTCAAGATCGGCAAGGATTTCATTCACCGTTCGGTGTTCCGTCTTGCTCATGACCGTCACCGATCGCCGGCCGCCCTGGTGGGTGATGGACAATGGGGCCTCCCCCAATACCGGTTTTAATATGGAGAAGAGAGAGACGGTCTTGCCATCGGGATTAAAGGGTCGAATGAGGCCGACCTCTTCAATCTGCGTCGGCCCTCCCGGAAGCCCTTCGCGGCTCGGCCAGGCAATGCCCATGCGAATCTCCAGATCATCTTCGGTTCCTTGGAGGGGGAACTTTCCGATTTCGTCATCGGTCATTGCGAATCTCACCTGATAGGCAAGGTCTTGCTGGTCGATGCCGTGAAAGTCGAGAGCCTCGCGATTGGGAAGCAGTTTTACATCCAGCCGGGAGGGTCCCAGATTGTCACGCACGTCCGAGGCGCCCGGGATCCGGGCCAGGGCCCCCTGCACCTGCCGGGACAGCTGTCTCAGGATTTCCATATTGTCACCCGACAGTTGGATCTGAATGGGATCTTCGGTTGTGGAACCCCCTGTTTGAGGGGTAAAGACCAGCGTGCTGCCGGGATAGGCATGAAGGTCCTTTAAAAGATCCCCCCGGAGGTCGTCCAGGTATTGAAATGCCATTCTATCTCTGTGTTCAAGCCTCGTGAAAATGCAGGAAAACCCGATATAGGAACTGTCTTTGAAGGGCATCAGCGATTCCGCGATGGAATTGCGTGACAGGGGGCTTTTCTGGCCCACGAATTTTACGACGCTTTGAAGATACGGTTTTGACCTCAGGGTTTCGCCCAGGATGTCGGCAATCTCCTTTGAGCGGGAAAGGGTCGTTCCCGGCGCCAGTTCCACCGTAATTCCCAGGTTTCGCCCGTCCGCCTTGGGATAAAGGAGGCTCGGAAGGAGGCCGACGCCCATGAGAGACAGAATGAGAAGTGCGATGGTGATGGTTACAACCCCCAGGGCCGTCCATTTGTTGCGAACCGTAGCGCTCAGGCTCCAGTCGCACAGATGCCTGGACGCTTTTTCGGTGAGTCGATCGATGCGGCTTTTGGGACTGTCTTTTCGAATGTTTCCGAACACCGCGCGACAGAGGGGAATATCCACGAAAAGCGCTATAATGAAGCTCAAAACAAGACAGCAGATGGCGGTGACGGGGATGATGCGGATAAACTTTCCATCGATGCCGCCAATGCCGAACAGCGGCACCATGGCCAGAATCGTGGTGGCCTGGCCTGCAAAGGCCGGCATGGCATAGGTTTTGACGGTTCTGACGGCGGATTGTTCAAAGGACAGGTCGTGAGTGAAGATGCCTTCGTGCATGCCCTCCATCATCAGAATGAAAACATCCACCAGCAGACCCAGGGCGATGACCATCCCGATAATGACCATTTCGTTTAAGCTGTAGCCGAGCAGGGAAATCAGCGAAAGGGCTCCCAGAAACGTGACGGGAATGGAAAGACCCGCCACCAGTGCTTCGCGCCAGGACAGGAGAAAGAAGAGCACCACAAAAACGGAAAGCATGGCCTGCCAGCCGTTATTGAAAACATCCGTCAGTTTCTCCCATATGAATTCCGATTGATCGGAAGTAATGCTGTAATCGAGCCCGTAAGGGACCTCCGGTCCGTCAAATTCCTCTTTCAAGGTGGATTTGATGCGTTCAATGGTCTTTAGGGTATCCATGCCCGGGACTTTCATTACGGATATGTCGATGGACGGTTCAAAGGGAGAGCCCGTCCAGCTCACCGACACGCTCGATTTTTCCCTTTCCAGGTCCCGGTGTACATCCCCGATTTCGTCAAGACGCACCACGCGGCCGGCGTGCAATCTGGAAACCGGGAGTTCGGCCAGGTCTTTGACATCTCTGAAACGGCCGTAAAGCCTCAGTGTTGCGCCGATTTCATCACTCTCGATTTTGTCCCACGGCATGTCCAGATTGCTGTTGCTGATTTTGTCGCGAACGGTTGTGGGGGATATGCCCAACGCCACCAGCCTGCTCGGATCCAACAGAATCTGAACCACTTCCTTGCGTCTGCCGCCAAGATCCACTTTCTTGACGCCAGGCAGTTTTTCAAGACGGTCTTTTAAGTATTTCGCCGCGTTTCCCAGTATGATGGGGTCCACTTTTCCGAAAAGCGCGATGGTCAGCATGGGGGTGTCGTCCACTGACACCTGCTCAATCTTGGGCTTTTTGGCATCCTTGGGAAGATCCGGTTCCGCATCCTTCACTTTTTCCCTCAGAATCTGCATGGATTCCATCAAGTTGGCGGCAGGGCGGAATTCCACCGCAATAACGGAAAAGGAATTGAAGGAAGCGCTTCGAACCCGCTTGAGCCCTTTCATGGATTTGATCTTCTTTTCAATCTGATTGGTGATCTGCTTTTCAATGGTTTCGGGGTCGGCACCGGCCCATTCCGTTTGAACGATGGCTTGGGGAATGGCCAAATCCGGGGCCGCTTCCTTGACAATGGATTGATAGGCCATAAGGCCCGAGGCAACCAGCAGAAACGTCAGCAGAATGGCAAAGATCGGACGGATGAAAAAGAAACGCATCAGTGGAGAAGGCCGGTGGTTGCTCCCGGTAAAGGGCTCTTCCCGGTCTTGTGTCCCGGTTTCTCTGGGAGTCGCCTCCGGGCTCACTTTTTGCTGTCTCCCATGATTTCAATGACGCTGACGGGGGCTCCGTTGCTTAAGCGGTGTCGTCCGTCACTTACCACCAATTCACCTTCCTTAACCCCTTTAAGCACTTCCTCGGTGGAAAGACCGGCAATCCCCTCAACCACCAGCCGTTTTTCAACAGTGCCCGTCTTTTCGTTTACCACGAAAACATAGGGTTTGTTTTTCCGGTAGACAAAGACATCGTAGGGGACAACAATCGCATCGGTTTTTTCAGCAACCACGATCCAGCAGGTGACGAACATGCCGTCCCGAATCCCCTTAACGTCTTTTTCGGTTCTGACCTTGACCTGGATGGCGCGTCCGCCCGGGCTGACCGCCGGGCTTACCGAAAAGACCGTTCCGCGGATGGTCCCCATGCGAGATTGCGTTTCCGGCTGAAAGTCTTGAGGCGAAGGAATGACATCGGCGGATGTCATGATGATGGCCGGCTGTCCCGGTTGAACAAGGGCGCCGTCAAAATAGGGAAGTTCCATGGTGATTTCAAATTGCCCGGGATCAATGACAACAATGGGGATGGTTTTGAGCAGCGCCTCTTCACTGCCGGTGTTGACGAGATTGGGTGAGAAGTAATCGCCTTTGTTTACGTTGACATAGGTGAGTATTCCGTCGAAAGGGGCATAAATACTGCTCCGTTCAATGGGCAGTTGGGCCTGCTTCATCCGGGCCCGGGCCGCATTAACGCCGGACTGTGCCGCTTGAAGCCCGGCTTTTGCCGAATTGACGGCAGTACGGGCCGTTTTGGCGCGGGTACGGGCAATATCCAGCTCGTACTTGGAAATGGCTTTAACCTTAAATAGTTTTTCGTGACGTTTGAGGTTGTCTTCGGCCAACTGCAATTGTGCTTTTGCTTCATTGATCCGGGAACGGGCGATGTTTACCTGCTGCTGGCTTTCCACAAGGTTCGAGCCGCTGACATTCAACTGTTCCCGATGCTCACGCTTGTCCAAAGACGCCAGTATTTCACCCAGAGGCTCTCCTGGCTTGGGGCCTTTTACGCGGTCCCCGGCGCGAATGGTCTCTCCATCCTCATTCAATTTCACATAGGTGATTTTTCCCTGATGTTCAAAGGTCAAAAATTCCCGGCGAACCGCCCTGGCGGTTCCTTCACCAAAAACAAGGGCCTGGATCGGTCCGGTTGTGACCCTGATACAACGGACGGAAAGGGGAAGGGGTTTTCGGCTTTTGAGCTCGGCTTTTTTTTGGGCATGATCCTCTACCCGTTTCATGGCCAGTGCACCCACCGCAAAAACCCCCAAAAGCAAAGGAATCATTACCAGGATTTTCTTTTTATGTGATCCGGCCATCTTGTGTTCCTCGCATTTCAAGCCCTTTATTAAGATGCCCACAATGGATGATGGGTTAAGCAATCCGGCGGGACAACTGTTAGGATTTTCCTATTATTCTTGACTATCAATAAGTTCTTCGTCAAGACAAAATTTCCAAATGGGCGACGTAATAAAAGACAGCAAAGTTTGCATTGACATATTCAAGCCCCTGTTTTAATGAATACCCGTACTTAACCGTTGTGATAACCCGTTAATTGACTCTGGAAGGAGCGTGAAATGAAATACGCGTGGTTTGCGATGGCGCTTGTTGCGCTTCTGCTATCCAACCCATATTTTGTAGATTTGGCGCAGGCAGGGGATAAAAAGGTCTACACACTGGAGCAGGCGGTAAAAGAGGCCCTCGCCAACAACTGGCAGCTCAAAGCCAAAAAAGAACAGCTCAATCAGGCCGAATTCGTGAGGAGACAGGCCCGGGCCGATTTTCTTCCCAAATTGAGCACGTCCTACGGCTATAGACGTTACGGCTGGAATCAGGAAGTTTTCTTTGATGGTGTACCGGGAAGTCCTTTTACAGTGGGTACCGAGAACAATTACGAATGGAGAGGAACCATTAAGCAGCCGATCTTTACGGGGTTTGCCCTCACGAGCACCTATCGGCTTTCGGAATTGGGCATTGATCAAACGGAACTTGAGGTACAGACACAGGAGCTGGATTTGGCACTTCAGGCCAAAGCCGCATACTTCAATATCCTGACGGCCGATATGGCGGTGGAGACGGCACTCAAGGCGGCGGAGGCCCTTGAGTCCCACGCCGAGGTGGCACGCAATTACCACAAGGTGGGAATGATCCCCATCAATGATCTGCTGGAGTCGGAAGTCAATGCCAGCAACTCCAAACACGATTTGACCTCTGCCAGAAACGAAGCCAGGCTGGCCCGGTCCAATTTCAATTCGGTTTTGTCAAGGCCGGTCAATGCAGAGGTGGATGTGGAAGAAATCAGTGTGCATACCCCTGAAAAAGGGAATTTCCAGGAATACGTTGAGATTGCCTTCAAAAATCGGCCGGAAATGAAATTGATTGATGTGAATTTGCTTCAGTCAGATCAACAGATCAGGTTGAGCAGAAGCAGATATTATCCTGAAGTGGTATTCACCTGGGACTACATCAAGCAGGGGGATACACCCTCCGTATCCGGCGGCGCTTATCATCAAGCCAGCAACTGGGAAGCGGTTGTGGGGCTGGAGTGGACATTCTGGGAGTGGGGTAAGACCTATTACAATGTAAAACAGCAGCAGAGCGTGAAAAATGAAATCCTGAAGACCAAAATGGAACTGGAGGAGCAGATACAACTGCAGATTAAGGATGCCGTTTTGGATCTTCAGACAGCCGAGGAGAACATCCCCATTACCAAAAAGGCGGTGGAGCAAGGAGAAGAGAATCTGAGAGTGAGCCAGGAACGCTACAAAGCCCAGGTCAGCACATCAACGGAAGTCCTGGATGCGCAACGCTATCTTACCCGTGCCCGTGTCAATCACTTCACCGCGCTGTTTGACTACCATCTGGCCCGCGCAAGACTCTTGAGGGCCATGGGCACGTATTAATGATCCAGATATTTCATCTGTCCAAGAAATACGACGGCCACCTAGCATTAAACGATATCAATCTTACCATCGCAAAGGGGGAATTCGTTTTTGTAACGGGACCCAGCGGTGCCGGCAAGACAACCCTTTTGAGATTGCTGTTTGGGGCTGAAAAACCGCAACAAGGGTATATTCTCATCAATTCCATCAATCTGAGCCGCATCAGTCGGGCAAGAATGGATCTGCTCCGCCGAAAGATCGGTTTTGTTTTTCAAGATTTTAAGCTGTTACCGGGAAAGACCGTATTTGAAAACGTGTCCATCGCTCTCGAAGTCATGGGTGAGCCCTCCCGCATGATTCGAAAGAAGACCCGCCAAACCCTCCAACTGGTGGGACTCGAAGCCAAAGAAAAGGTTCGTCCCCTCTCCCTTTCAGGGGGTGAGCAGCAGCGGGTGGCCCTGGCCCGGGCCATTGTGAAGGGACCTGACATTCTTCTGGCGGATGAACCCACGGGCAACCTCGATCCGGACCTGACCAGAGAAATCATGGCGCTTTTTAAGAGCATCCACCGCCAGGGGACCACCGTGGTAATTGCCACGCACAGTCGGGATCTCCTTGAAAACGCACCATATCGCACCATTCTACTTCAGCAGGGAAGACTTTCCGGAGATACATGCGCATTCGATTCAGAACCTATTTCTTGAAACAGGCCCTTCGAAACATCAGGGATAATCTGGCGGTCCATATTCTCGGTTTGGGTACGATGACGTCGTCCCTTCTGATCTTCGGCATATTCATGCTTCTTTATGCAAACGTGGCCAACTGGGTGCAGGGTTGGGGAAACAGCCTCTCTTTTTCCGTCTATCTGGAAGACCATGTCAGCGATTACAAAAGGGACAAAATCGACAAGTTCTTAAGAGAGATTCCTGGTGAAAAATCCTTATTGTACGTATCAAAGGAAGAAGCATTGAGGGATCTTAAAAAGACCCTGGGCGATGATGCGGCGCTCCTGTCACAGCTGTCGGGCAATCCGCTGCCGGCTTCCTACGAAATTTTTTTTGATCGCACCCGGAATCGAGGGATGGATCCTGAAGCCGTCAAAAAAGCCCTCTTGGAATTGGAGGGCGTGGCGGATTTTCAATCCAGCCAAGAATGGTTGGGTCCTTTTAAAGAGCTGATGGGTATGGTGAAAACCATCTTCTTTGTTGTTGGGGCCCTTCTGTGTCTTTGTGTTACTTTTATTGTCACCAACACCATTAAGCTAACCATCACTTATCGAAAGCCCGAAATTGAAATACTGAAACTGGTGGGGGCCACGGATCGGTTTATTAAAATCCCCTTTCTTCTGGAAGGGGTGTTCCAGGGCGTTCTGGCGGGGATGTTCACCCTGTTGATGCTGGGCGGGGGATATTTGTTTTTCGCTACAAAGAAGATACAGTTCCTTGTGGCCAATTCACTCGATCTCGTCTTTCTTTCGATTCCCCATATGGTACTCCTTTTTCTGATCAGTATGGCGTTGGGATTGATCGGAAGCCTGATCGCCATCGGCCGCTTTATCAGAATATGATGAACAGAAGATTGATATCCGGTTGCGCGCTCTGTCTTTGTTTTCTTTTTTCGGGTTTTCCCCCCCATGTTCCGCCGGCATATGCGGCGGAAGGGAAGATTCCCCAAAAAGAGCAGATTCGCCGGATTGAATCCAAACTGAGTGAGGAGAGCGGGAGACTCAATCAGTTTCGTTCCAGAGAAGCGGAATTGCTGAAGCTTGTGGCGCAACTTGAAGACCGGGTGGTTGACACGAAAAAAGAAATAGCGGCCCTGAAATCGAGCATTGGCCTGGTGGGTGATCATCTGGATGCGCAAAAAGAGAGGCTCGAGGCCCTTGGGCCTGTCCTGATGCGCATTGAACAGGAAATCAGTCAGTATCTGATTGCGCTTTACAAATACTCGCGACAAGGAAATGTCCGTTTGCTGGGGACCGCTGAAACATTAAGCGATCTACGGCGAAGCATCAATTACGTAAGGATTATTACCGAGAAGGATCGCCGGAAGTTTCGCTTGTTGTCAAAGCAGGCCTCGGACTGCCAGGAAGACATCGTGGAAACAGAAGCATCCATTAAAGGGACGGAAAATCAGTTGAAAGAGAAAAACCTGCGTCTCACCTCCCTCGAGATGTCCCTTGATGAAAAGGTGCTTCTGCTGATGAAAATCCATAAGGAAAAAGTCTTCTACGAAACGTCCGTGGATGAGCTTGAAAAAGCGGTGGCGGATCTCAAGCAAGCCCTCGCTCCTACCGAAAAAGAGGATCTTTATCGTCTTGACCCTTCGCTCAGTTTTAAAGAATGTAAAGGCAAACTCCCCATGCCGGTTCGGGGAAAGATAAGAAGCGGCCGTAAACGCGGCGATGTACCATCCGCAAATGCTAACGGCGTGGTGATTCAGGCGACCGATGATTCCCCGGTAAGAGCTGTTTTCAAAGGAGACGTCGTTTACTCAGGCCAATTGAAAGGATACGGTGAGGTTGTTATCTTAAGCCATGGGGGACGATTTTTTACGGTTTCAGCACATCTTTCAAAACGTGAAAAAGAAAAAGGGGATCAGGTTCTGGGTGGCGATATTGTGGGCTGGGTTCGAAAGAACGGTGTGAAAAAGGGCGCAAGCCTCTATTTTGAGGTTCGAAAGGCAGACAAAAAGCTGAATCCAAGGGCTTGGCTGAAAACCAATTAACAGACGCCGGCCGTTTTTTTGTTGGCTTCCAGCGCCAATTAACTTACTATAATAATTTGCCGGTGATTTCATTGCCGATTGGCGGAGACGGATAGTGGAAACTGAGATTCCGCCGCGCCAATTGATGAAGAAAGGGCTGTGGGTCAAGGTCAAATTGCCAAAGGAGTTTGAAATGTTTACATCCAAGCGGAAATTTTCCTTAAACATCATCTTGATTGTCTTTCTTGTGTTGGGTTTCCTTTTTTTCAATGGAAACGGAAGCAGGGTGAAAGCCGATTCAGAGGATGTCTACAAGAATATCGAGCTTCTCACTGAGGTCTTAAGGCAGGTTGAAAAGAATTATGTGGAACCCCAGAAAGCAAAGGACCTTGTCTACGGTGCCATTAAGGGAATGGTAAGAAGCCTGGATCCCCATTCCTCCTTCATGACCAAGGAAGAATTCAACGAATTGATGACGGAGACAAAGGGCAGCTTTTCAGGGATTGGCATTGAAATTACCGTAAAGGACAAGGTATTGACGGTTGTGTCTCCAATTGAAGGGACGCCCGCATATCTGGCAGGCATGAAAGCCGGGGACAAAATAATTAAGGTGGAAGGGGAATCCACACTGGATATGAGTTTGATGGAGGCGGTGAAGAAGATACGGGGACCCGAGGGGACCGAAGTCAATTTGACCGTTGTGCGTGAGGGCGAGGAAAAGCCCATAGAATTTGCCATTACCAGAGGTGTGATACCCCTTAGAAGCGTGCGCTCTTTCATGCTCACCCCCCACATCGGATATGTGCGGCTTTCCAATTTTCAAAGCAATACCGCTCAAGACCTGTCAAAAGCCCTTAAAAACATGGAGAAGGATAAAAGCCTGAAAGGTTTGGTGCTGGATATGCGGAACAATCCGGGCGGTTTACTTTCTCAGGCCATTGATGTTTCAGAGCTTTTTCTCGATTCCGGCATCATTGTGAGCACGAAAGGACGGAAAGGCTCCCATGATATTGAAGCGAGAGCACACAAGAACAGCCACCCCAGGGCGTATCCCATCATCGCATTGGTCAACGGGGGAAGCGCCAGCGCCGCCGAGATTGTGGCGGGGGCACTGCAAGATAACAAGAGGGCCCTTATTCTGGGATCCAGAACCTTCGGAAAAGGCTCTGTTCAGACGATTCTCCCATTGTCCGATGGGTCGGGTCTTCGCTTGACAACGGCCCGGTATTACACACCCAGCGGAAAGTCAATACAATCAAGCGGCATCACCCCGGATGTGGAGATTTCATTTGTGGCACCTGAGAAAGAGGCCAAAAAGAAGAGTCCTCGGTTTATCCGAGAAGAAGACCTCAAGGGGCATATGATCGGTGAAACAGGTGAAGTAAAAGAAAACGGCAAGAGACCTGAGACCGATGAAGAGAAAAAAGCCAGAGAGCTTCTCGAAAAGGATAATCAGGTGCGCCATGCCCTGCAGCTTCTGAAGAGTTGGGCCGTTTTCTCAAAAATAAATGGCAGTTCCGGAAAAGATGCGACTGAGTAGAAAAAAGTTATTGACAAAATCCGAGGCGAATTGTATAAACACTGATTCTTTGGCGAACGGAAAATCGATCAGGAATTTAAGAATAGAGCTTGACAAATTTTGCTGGTTGCCTTAGAATAAAACTCTTGTCGGTTTGAAGCTTGTTCTTTGAAAACTAAATAGTGATGTAGCGTAGGTCTCTGTAGTAAGACTTTGTAGTTATTGAAAAAAGAGGGTCATAAACCC